>JBFGFG010000024.1:0-13233 GCA_041579655.1 Nitriliruptoraceae bacterium | reverse complement strand
GTGCCCGGTGACGGTCTCGACGGGCTCCATCAGTTGGCCTCCCGAACATCGTCGTCGGACACGGCGCGCACATCCACGAAGTGGCCGGCGATGGCCGCCGCCGCCGCCATCGCGGGCGACACCAGGTGGGTGCGCCCCTGGAAGCCCTGGCGGCCCTCGAAGTTGCGGTTGGACGTCGACGCGGCGCGCTCACCGGGTGCGAGCTGGTCGGGGTTCATGCCCAGGCACATCGAGCAGCCGGGCTCGCGCCAGTCGAAGCCGGCCTCGCGCAGGATCTCGGCGGTGCCGTCGGCCTCGGCGGCCTCCTTCACCAGCCCGGAGCCCGGCACGACCATCGCGCGCACGCCGTCCTTGACCTGCTTGCCCTTCACCAGCGCCGCGACCTCCTGGAGGTCCGACAGCCGGCCGTTGGTGCACGAGCCGATGAACACGGTGTCCACGCTGATGTCGCGCAGATCCTCACCGCCCTCGAGCCCCATGTACGCGAGCGCCCGCTGGTACTGCTTGGCGGTCGCCTCGTCCGGCGCGTCGCCCGGGGTCGGGACGGTCTCGCCGATCTGGATCGACTGCGACGGGGTGGTGCCCCACGTGACGGTCGGCGCGATGTCGGACGCCTCGATCGTGACGACGGTGTCGAACTCGGCGCCCTCGTCGGTGTGCAGCTCGCGCCAGTCGGTGAGCGCGGCGTCCCAGTCGGCGTCCTGCGGCGCGTGCATGCGGCCCTTGAGGTACGCGAACGTCGTCTCGTCCGGCGCGATCAGCCCGGCGCGGGCGCCGCCCTCGATGGACATGTTGCAGACGGTCATCCGCTCCTCCATCGTGAGGTCGCGGATGGCCTCGCCGCGGTACTCGATGACGTGGCCGACGCCACCGGCGACGCCGATGACCCGCAGCACGTGGAGGATGAGGTCCTTGGCGGTGGTGCCGGCAGGACGTGCGCCGACGATCTCGACCGACATGGTCTTGGGCATCAGCTGCGGCAGCGTCTGCGTGGCCAGCACGTGCTCGACCTCGGAGGTGCCGATGCCGAACGCCAGCGCCCCGAACGCGCCGTGGGTGGCGGTGTGCGAGTCGCCGCAGACGATGACCTGACCCGGCTGGGTGATCCCGAGCTCGGGGCCGATGATGTGCACGATGCCCTGGTTGCGCTGCCCCATCTCGAACAGCTTGATGCCGAACTCCTTGCAGTTGTCACGCAGCGCCTGCATCTGCACCACCGACATCTCGTCGGTGAGCGGCAGCGCGCCGGAGACCTGCTGGGGGTCGGTGGGGACGTTGTGGTCCATCGTCGCCAGCGTCAGGTCGGGTCGGCGGACGGTGCGACCCGCGAGCCGCAGCCCCTCGAACGCCTGCGGCGAGGTGACCTCGTGGACGAGGTGCAGGTCCACGTACAGCAGCGCGGGACCGGCCTCGCCCTCTGGGCGGACGAGGTGCTGGTCCCAGATCTTCTCGACCAGGGTGCGGGGGGCGGCCATGACGAATCCTTCAGCAAGCGCCTCGGCAACGGCCGGACGCGGAGGGGGCGTGACGTGGGAGTGCGTCAGCCCCAGCGGGTGGTGTCGCCGGCCTTGGTCGCGCGGTAGTCGACCTCTTCAGGACGCTCGACCTGGATGTCGACCTGACGCTCGGGGTCCATCGCCGCGTAGGCAGCGGCGACACGCTGCACGAGCGCCTCCTCCTCCTCGGGCGTCTGGTCCGGCGGCACGTTCAGCTTCACGACGGTCATCGCTTGGCTCCTTCTCTTCTGGTCTTGGTGTTCCGAGCTCTGCTGCCCTTGTGTACCTGCGTACGAACCGGGCCAAGTCTCGGAGGCGAAAATATGGGGGTCTGGGGGCAGCGCCCCCAGCGGGGAGCTCGAGGGGCTGGCCCCTCGAAGAGATCAGTAGCTCTTGGGGAGGCCGAGGCTGTGCATCGCGATGTTGTTGAGGATCATCTCGCGGGAGACGGGGGCGATCTGGGCGAGGCGGGCGCCGAGCCACATGTCGGTGAGGCCGTACTCGGCGGTCATGCCGTTGCCGCCGTGGGTCTGGATGGCGCGGTCGGCTGCCTTCACGGCGATGTCGGCGGCGGCGAACTTCGCCATGTTGCTGAACTCGCCCGCGAGCGGGTCACCGGCGTCGTACAGGGCGCAGGCCTTCTGGGTGAGCAGCTTGGCCTGGTGGTACTCGACGTAGCACTCGGCGAGCGGGTGGGCGATGGCCTGGTGGGCGCCGATCGGGGTGTCGAACACCACGCGGGTGCGGGCGTACTCGGCGGCCTGGTCGATGGCGGCCTTGGCGGCGCCGACGCTGCCGCCGGCGGCCATGAGGCGCTCGGGGTTGAGCCCGTCGAACACCGCCGCGAGGCCGCCGGTGTCACCGCCGATGAGGCGGTCGTCGGACACCTCGACGTCGTCGAGGAACAGCGTCCACTGGTGCTCGGCCCACGGCACGGTGGTGGGGATGTCGCTGCGGGTCAGGCCGGGTGCGTCGGCGTCGACGATGAACAGCAGCGGCAGGCCGAGCTTGCCGTTGTCCATCCGTGCGCGGGCGACCATCAGGATGCCGTGGGCGTGCTCGACGCCGGAGATGAACGTCTTCTGGCCGTTCAGCTTCCAGGTGCCGTCGCTGGTGCGCTCGGCCGAGGTCGAGATGTTGTGCGAGTTCGAGCCGGCGTCCGACTCGGTGATCGCGAACGCGAGCCGCGTGGTGGCCGCGGCGAGGCCTGGCAGCCAGGTCTTCTTCTGCTCGGGGGTGCCGTGCTTGACGAGGATCGAGCCGGCGATGGCGGGGCCGACCACCAGCAGCGCGAGCGTGATGCCGTTGTAGGCGAGCTCCTCGCACACGGTCGCCAGCCCGGTCATGCCGAAGCCACCGCCGCCGTACTCCTCCGGCAGGTTCACGCCGAGGAAGCCGTTGCTGCCGAGTTCGTCCCACAGCTCGGTGGGCGGCACGTCCTTCTCGGCGCAGGCCTTCATGTACGCGGCGCCGTACCGCTTGGCGATGCCGCCGACTGCCTCGCGCAGCATCTGCTCCTCCTGTGAGGGAACGAGGTCGAGCGTGAGCGGTGCGGGCATCGTGGGCTCCGTGGCGGGGCGGACTGGTGTACGTGACACCACATGTGTCACGTTCGGACTGTAGCATCCGTCGCACGCTCGGCGAGGGGCTGCGAGCCCCGGCACGAGACGCCCACGACCCTCCCGGGACGACACATGCGCATCGGTTTCCAGGTCCAGTACGCCGGCGATCCGACCCCGGTCGTGGACCAGGTGGTCGCGATGGAGGCCCGCGGCCTCGACGTGGTGTGGGTGGCCGAGGCGTACGGCTTCGACGCGGTGAGCGTGCTCGGCTACATCGCGGCACGCACCACCGACGTGGCGCTCGGCACCGCGATCCTCAACGTGTACTCGCGCACCCCCGCGCTGCTGGCGCAGGTGGCCGCCGGGCTCGACACGGTGTCCGGCGGGCGCTTCGAGCTCGGGCTCGGCGCGTCGGGTCCGCAGGTGGTGGAGGGGTGGCACGGGCTGCCCTACAAGCGCCCCGTCGGCCGCACCCGCGAGACGATCGAGCTGGTGCGACGGATGCTCGAGCGCGAGGTCATCGTGCACGAGGGCCGCGAGTTCACGCTGCCGCTGCCGCCCGAGCAGGGCACCGGCCTCGGCAAGCCGCTGAAGATGCTGACCCACCCGATCCGCAGCACGGTCCCGATCCACGTCGCGTCGATGGGCGAGAAGAACGTCGAGATGACGGCCGAGCTCGCGAACGGCTGGATGCCGATCTTCTACCAACCCGAGAAGGTCGACGAGACGTTCGGTCCCTCGTTGCGCGCCGGCTTCGCGAAGCGCGCCGAGTCGCTCGGGCCGCTCGACACCATCATCTCGCTCGCGTTCGGGATCGTGCCGGACGACCAGCGCGCCGCGCTGCTGGACCTCGCGCGGCCGATGTACGCGCTGTACATCGGCGGGATGGGCGCGAAGGGGAAGAACTTCTACAACGACCTCGCGTGCCGCTACGGGTACGAGCAGGAGGCGACGGAGATCCAGGATCTCTACCTCGACGGCAAGAAGGACGAGGCGGCCGCGCTGGTGCCGCGGGAGCTGATTGAGATGACCAACCTCGTCGGCTCGGAGGGCTACGTGCGCGACCGCATCGAGGCGTACCGCGAGGCCGGCGTGACCACGATCAACATCCTGCCGATGGGCGACCCCGCGACGCTCGTCACGCAGGCCAAGGAGATGGTCGCGGGATGAGCGACGTCGCGACGACCGATGGCGGGGCGGTGCGCGGCTTCCCGCGCGTCGCGGACCTGCCGCTGGCCGGACGCGCGACCGTCGCCGCCGCGGCAGGCTTCGACATCGGGCTGCGCACGCTCGGCGCGCTGGCCGTGTCGAGCGCGATCGTCCCCTCGCTCGCGCGGCGGACCGAGCTGCGGCGCACGCTGGCCAGCCTCGAGGTCTACCGCGAGCTCGCGTCGCACCGCGACACCGCGCGCACCTTCCCTCGACCCGACGCCGCCCCGCCGGTCGAGCTCGTCAAGCGCGAGGCCGCGCTGACGCGCTGGCTGCCCGGCACCGTCGACCTGCTGCGGTTCCCCAGCAGCTACGTGCCGACCAACCCGGCCGCCCGCGTCTCGTACGGCCGCGTCGCGCGCAACTCGACGGCGTGGGCGCAGCACTGGCGCCACGACGACGGACCGCGCCCGACCGTGGTGGTGGTGCACGGCTTCATGGCCTCACCGGCGTGGTTCAACAAGCTGTTCTTCCAGCTGCCCTGGTGGTACGCGAACGGCTACGACCTGCTGCTGGTCACGCTGCCGTTCCACGGCCGTCGCGCGCGTCAGCTGCAGTACAGCGGGGCCGGCCTGTTCGGCGGCGGCCCGTCACGGCTGATCGAGGCGCTGCTGCACGCGGTGCACGACCTGCGCCAGTGGATCGACCACCTCGAGGAGCAGGGCGTCACGCAGGTCGGCATGACCGGCCTGTCGCTGGGCGGCTACCTCACGGCGGTGATGGCGGCCGTGGACGAGCGGCTGCACTTCGCGATCCCGAACGCGCCGGTCACCGACCTCGCCGACCTGACCTCGTCGTGGTTCCCGATGGGCGGCCTCGTGACCGGGATGCTCGCCCGCGAGGGCATCGACCACGACGCGTTCGCCGCCGCGATGGCGGTGCACTCGCCGCTGCACTACGCGCCGCGGCTCGAGCGCGACCGGTTGTTCATCATCGCTGGGCTCGGCGACCGGCTCGCGCCGCCGGCCCACGCCGAGCGCCTGTGGGAGCACTGGGACCGACCCCGGGTCCACGCGTTCCCTGGCAACCACGTGCTGCACGTCGAGCGCGGTGCGTACCTGCGCCGCGTCGGCCGCTTCATCCGCGAGACCGGCTTCGGCGTCTGACGCAGACGCCGTTCGCCCCCGCCACCACAAGGCCGCATCGGCCACCACCAAGGACACGCCATGCCCGGACCACTCGACGGCATCCGCATCGTGGAGCTCGCCGGCATCGGGCCGGGCCCGTTCGCCGGGATGGTGCTCGCCGACCTCGGGGCCGAGGTCATCCGCGTCGAGCGGCCGGGCGGCAACCCGGGCGCCGCGTTCGGTCACGACACGCTGTTCCGCAGCCGCCGCTGCATCGCGCTGGACCTCAAGCGCCCCGAGGGTGTCGAGGTCGTGCTGCGGCTGGTCGAGACGGCTGACGCGCTGATCGAGGGCAACCGGCCCGGGGTGGCCGAGCGGCTCGGGGTCGGCCCGGACGACTGCCTCGCGCGCAACCCGGCGCTGGTGTACGGGCGCATGACGGGCTGGGGCCAGGACGGGCCGCTCTCCCAACGCGCTGGCCACGACATCAACTACATCGCGCTCTCCGGCGTGCTGGACACCATCGGGCGGCGCGACTCCGGACCGGTGCCGCCGCTGAACCTCGTGGGCGACTTCGGCGGCGGGGCGATGATGCTGGTGACCGGGCTGCTCGCGGCGCTGTTGCACGCCCGCAGCTCCGGCGAGGGCCAGGTCGTGGACGTGTCGATGGTCGAGGGCGCCTCGCTGCTGCTGTCGATGCAGCGCACGATGGCAGCCCAGGGGATGTGGCAGCCGGCCCGCGGCACGAACCTGCTCGACACCGGCGCGTTCTTCTACGACGTGTACGAGACCAGCGACGGCCGCTGGGTCAGCATCGGCGCGCTCGAGCCCCAGTTCTACGCCGAGCTGTGCGCGCGTCTCGACCTCGTCGAGGAGCTCGGCGACGGGCAGATGGACCCCAGCCGCTGGCCGGCGATGCGCGCCCGCCTCGCGGAGGTGTTCGCGTCCCGGACCCGCGACGAGTGGGACGAGGTGTTCGCCGGATCCGACGCGTGCTACGCACCGGTGCTGTCGCTGGACGAGGCCCCGACGCACCCCCACACCACGGCGCGGGGCGCGTTCGTGGAGGTCGGTGGCACGCTCCAGCCGGCGCCGACCCCGCGCTTCCTCGGCACGCCCACGGACGCGCCGCGACCTGCCGCACGACCGGGCGCCGACACCCACGCCGTGCTCGCCGCGGCCGGGTTCGACGAGCACGAGGTCGAGTCGCTGCTCGCGAGCGAGGCCGCCGTCCAGGACTGAGGTCAGCGCCTCGCGAGGTCGGCCAGCGCCGCGGTGGCGGCATGGGCACCGCACGCGCCGTGCACCCCGGCGCCCGGCGGCGTCGCGGCGGAGCACAGGTACACCCCGGGCACCGAGGGGCGGTACGGCGAAGCGGTCAGCCGTGGCCGCGCCAGCAGCTGGCGGGCGTCGTTCGCGCCGGTCGCGATGTCCCCGCCGACGTAGTTGGGGTTGTAGGCCTCGAGCGCTGCCGGACCGGTGACGTGCATCCCCACCACCTGCTCCCTGACGCCCGGCGCGAAGCGCTCGAGCTGCCCGAGCACGTGCTGCGTCGCGTCGCCGTCGTAGCCGGCCGGCACGTGGCAGTACGCCCACAGCGGATGGACGTCACCGACGGACCGGTCCGGGTCCGCGAGGTGCTGCTGCGCCACCAGCACGTACGGATCGTCCGGGAGGCGACCGGCCGCGACCTCGGCCTCGGCGTGAGCGATCTGCTCGAGCGTGCCTCCGAGGTGCACCGTCCCGGCCCGTCCGACGTCCGGCGCCGTCCACGGCACCGGGCCCTCCACGGCGAGGTCGAGCTTGAACGCGCCCGGCCCGTAGCGCCAGCGCGACAGCGCCCGGCGCTCGCGATCCGAGACGCGCTCCCCCGCGATGCGCAGGAACGCCGACGGGGCCACGTCGAGCAGCGTCACGTCCGCGGACGGCAGCTCCTCGAGCGACCCGACCCAGCGACCGGTCTCGACGCGGCCCCCGAGCTCGACCAGCCGTGCCGTGAGCGCGTCCGCGATCGCCTGCGAGCCGCCGCGCGCCACAGGCCACCCGTAGCGCTGACCGGCCGCGAGCAGCAGCACACCTGCGGCCGCCGTGGTGGGACGGTCCAGCGGCTGGATCGCGTGCGCCGCCGCCCCGCCGAACAGCGCTCGGGCCTGGTCTGTGCGCAGTGCCCGCGCCAGCTGCAGCGCCGACGGCAGCGCCCGTAGCCCGAAGCTGGCCATCGTCAGCGGGTGGCGCGGCACGTGCAGCACGGGTCCGAGCACGTCCTCGAGCAGCGCGTCGAGCTGCTCCACGAGCGGGGCGAAGATCCGACGCCACCGCCCGCTGTCCTCGCCGAGCGCGGCTGCGGTCTCGTGCAACGTCCCGTGCTGCAGCGCAGCGGTGCCGTCGTCGAGCGGGTGCGCGACGCCGATCTCCGGCCAGAGCCAGCGCAGACCGTGGCGCTCGAGCCCCAGCCCACGCAGGTGCTCGGAGGCAGCGCCCAGCACGTGCACGGCGGCGCACACGTCGTGCTGCAGCCCCGGCACCGTCAGCTCGGCCGTCCGCATCCCGCCCCCGACGGTGGGCTGGCCCTCGATGACCGTCACGCGCAGCCCGGCCTCGGCGAGCTTCACCGCGCCCACGAGACCGTTGGGGCCCGAGCCCACCACGACCGCGTCCGCCACGTCACACCTCCGTCTGCCGGGACCGTACGGCGAGGCCACGGCTGGGAGCACGCTGGCAGCGACGACTACCGTCGCGCACCGTTCCCCCCGACGTGACCCGGAGGCTCGACGTGTCCGACCAGACTGCCGACGACCGCAACGACGTCCTGGACGTCGCCGCCCTCGCACGCGACGCCGCGCTCCCCGCCCCGGGCGAGCTCAAGGCGCCGCCGACGATGAAGCTGGTGGTCGTCACCTGCATGGACGCCCGCATCCGGCCGCACGCGCTGCTCGGCCTCGACGTCGGCACCATGCACGTGCTGCGCAACGCGGCCGGCCGGGTCACGGACGACACGATGCGGTCGTTGCTGCTCTCGACGTGGGCGCTGGGCACCCGCCAGATCGCGGTGATCCACCACTCCAGCTGTGGCGGCGCCGCGACTGACGACGCGCTCGCTGCGGCGATGACCGCGCAGGGCGCCACCGGGCCGTTCCCGCCGCTGCACGGGGCTGAGGACCAGGTCGCCGCGCTGCGGGAGGACGTCGAGCGGATCCGCTCCGACCGCTCGCTGCCCGAGGGCATCGTGGTCACCGGTCACCGCTACGACCTCGACACCGGTCGTCTGGTGCCGCTGAGCGAGCTCGAGGCCAGCTGAGGTCAGCCGCGCCTTCGCTTCAGCCGCGACGCTCGTGGAGCAGCGCGGCGGCGGCCCAGCCCTCCATCGAGCCGTCGACGCTGACCACGTGCGTCCAGCCGTTGGCGCTGGTGCGCAGCTCGTACCACTGGCCGGGCACGAGGGTGCCGACGACCACGTCGGTGTCCTGCAGGCCGCGGACCTCGGTGGCCTGCTGGACGTAGCCCCAGCGGGGCTCCTCGTCCGTCTGCAGCTCGGCGGCCGGCTGCTCCTCGACCTGCACGGCCGTCTGCGTGCCCTGCTGCGTGTCGTGCTGCGTGTCGTGCTGCGGCTGCGCGGCAACCACAGGCTGCGGCTCCGCGACAGGCTGCGGCTCGGCGACAGGCTGCGGCTCGGCGACGGCCGGCTGCTCGACGACGGGCTGCTCGACGACAGGCTGCTGGACGACGGGCTGCTGGACGACGGGCTGCTGCTGGACGACAGGGGACGCCGCGCTCTGGACGTCCGGCTCGACCGGTGCCTCATCCGCGCTCGGGGTCGCGCTCGCGGCGGTGGCGGTGGCGGTGCTGGTGGCCCGCGCCGGGAAGCTCGCCGGTCGGTCGCGCACGATGGCGGCGCCGAGCGCGGTGAGCTGCGGCTCGGCCTCGGCCAGCGAGCGGCGCACGGTGCGCACCGCCTGTGCCAGGGTGACGGGCGTCATCGGCTCGGCGTCGATCCACAGCGTGATCGTGACCGAGGAGCCGTCGTCGGCCACCTCTGTCATGAGCAGCTCGGGGCGCGACAGCGCGTGGTCGGAGAGACGGGCCCGCAGCTCGCCCGCCCTGGCCTGACCCACCCACAGCAGCCGTGCCTCGAGGCGCAGCCGGACGGTGTCGCCCTCGCTGACGCACTCGACGTCGTGACCGTCGAACACGGCGATGACGCCCGAGGTGGAGGTGCGCACGGACACGGGGCCGACGCCGGACCCGAGCAGCTCGGTGAGTGTCATTCGGTGGCTCCCATGATGGACCGTGAACGTGGTGCGCACGCTAGACGGTC
Organism: Nitriliruptoraceae bacterium; assembly: GCA_041579655.1. Classification (GTDB taxonomy): domain Bacteria; phylum Actinomycetota; class Nitriliruptoria; order Nitriliruptorales; family Nitriliruptoraceae; genus JBFGFG01. The sequence goes on along the minus strand of JBFGFG010000024.1, from coordinate 3,584 downwards.
ACGCACGCGCGCCAAGCATGGACGAACCGTTCGCGGATCGCCGAGCTCCGGAACGATGAGCGCGCCGGCGGCGTTGGTCCCCGCGCAGCACGCTCCCACCTCCCCCGACACGGACCGGCACATGACCCGCACGCCCGCGAACCAGCCCCGCATCACGCTGCCGATCGTGTCGGTCGCCGTCGTGGTGGTCGTGGTGGGGGCCCTGATCTGGTTCTTCGGCGGCACGAGCCCGGACACCGTGGACGTCTCGACGGCGCTGGACACGCCGGCCGGTGCCACCGAGCCGTCCGCAGCACAGGCCACCAGCGGCGACGTCGACGCTCAGGGCCTGTGGGTCGTGGACACCGCGGTGCGCGAGTTCTCGTTCGAGGACTCGACCGGCACCTTCGTCGGCTTCCGCATCGACGAGGAGCTGTCCGGCGTCGGTGCCACGGAGGCGGTCGGGCGCGTCCCGACGGTCACCGGCGAGCTGGTCGTGGAGGGCTCGACCATCACCGCTGCCACCTTCGACGCGGACGCGACCACGCTGACCACCGACGACGGTCGCCGTGACCGCCGTGCCCGCGCGGCGATGGGCGCCGAGGCCCACCCGACCATCTCGTTCGTGCTCGCCGCGCCCGTCGAGCTCGGCGAGGAGCCCGTCCCGGGCACCACCTACGAGGTCACGGCCAGCGGCGCGCTCACCGTCAACGGCGTGAGCGACGACGTCGAGGTGCCGCTGCAGGCGCAGCTCGACGACTCGGGGGTGCTGGTGGTCACCGGCTCGTTCGAGGTGCTGCTCAGCGACCACGACGTCACCGCCCCGAGCGCACCGATCGTGGTCAGCGTCAGCGACCGGGCGACGGTCGAGCTGCAGCTGCTGCTCACCAAGGGCTGATCGCGGGCGACCACCCGCGCGCGTCAGCGGACCTCGGCGATGCGCCAGCGGCCGGGGACGCCGCGCAGCACCTGCTCGGTGAGCGGGCCGTAGCTGAACCCGGCGCCCAGCGTCGTGGCCACCACGGCCTCGCTGACCAGGACGCCGTGCGCGGCGGCGAGCGCCGCGACCCGCGCCGCCAGATGCACCGCGACGCCACCGATGTCCGCGCCTCGGACCTCGACCTCGCCCACGTGCACCCCGGCACGTGCCGGCAGCCCTACCTCGCCGAGCCGCGCCACCAGCCGTTGCGCCGCCGCCACGGCCGAGGACGGCAGCGCGAACGTGACCAGCACGCCGTCGCCGGTCGACTTCACCGTGGTGCCGTCGTGGTCACGCACGATCTCTGCCACGATGCGGTCGTGCGCGTCCAGCGCCGCCCGCCACGCCACGTCGCCGAGCTCGGACGCCTTCTCCGTGGAGCCCTCGAGGTCGCTGAACAGCACGGCCAGCAGCCGCCGTCGGGCGCGTCCGCGGTGTCGTGACCCCGTCGCCAGCAGCAGCAGCTCGTCGACGAGCTCGTCGGTCTCACCGACGAACATCAAGGTGTCGGGACGCTCGATCTCGACGACCTCGACGTCCGGCAGCAGCGCTGCGAGCTCGGCCACGGCGTCGGGGTCAGCGGTCCAGTGGCCGGTCGAGATGATCGTGACCGGCCGCTGCACCCGCGGCAGCAGCTCGGTGAGGTCGAAGCTCAGCATCTGCTGCCAGAAGCGGGCGGCCACGCCGGGGCTGGTCGCACGCCCCGCCCGCTCGGCCCAGGCCTGGAACCCGGCGTCGTGCGAGACCGACGGCATGAGGTCGGGTCCGACCTCCTCCTGGTCGGTGTGGGTGCCCCACAGCACGCGGTCGATGGTGCTGGCGGCGTCCACCGTGACGGTGGCGCCGCGCGGCGGGCTCGCGATGGTGACGACGCGGGCGACGAGCTCGGGGTGCAGCGCACCGAGCGCGAGCGCCGCCGGTCCGCCCATGTAGGACTCGCCCACGACCACCGCCGCGTGCGCGTCGATGGCCCGCAGCACCGCAGCCACGTCCTCGGCGTGCGCCTCGGGGGTGGGGACCTCCTCGGGGCCGAGCGGGTCCGACGGCCCCGTCCCGCGCCGGTCGACGAGCACCACGCGGCAGTGCTCGGCGAGGCGCTCGAGCACCGTCACGGCCGACGGCAGCTCCCACAGCGACTCGAACGACGCCGTCAACGAGTACAGCAGCACCAGGTCGGGACGCTCCGCACCCGCGTCGCCGACCGTCCTGTAGGCGACGTAGCCGCGCCCGGACGGCGCGAAGCCAACGGGGCCGGGACTGAGCGCCACGACACCTCCGGGCAGGTCGGGCGCCGATGCTAGACGCGTCGCTGCGCGCCACGACGACGCCCCGCCGGGAAGCCGGCGGGGCGTGGTCAGCAGTGCGAGGGTCGCGTCAGCGGCCGCTGCGCTGGCCGCCGTTGCCGGAGCGGGAGCCGCTCTTGGCACGCGTGCGGTTGCCGGAGCCGTTGCTGGCCCCGTTGCCGCTGCCCGAGCCGGAGCCCGAGCTGCGACCGCTGGCCGGACGACCGCCCTTGGCGCGGGTGCGGTTGCCGGAGCCGTTGCCCCCACCGCCACCCTTCTTGGCGCCGGGCTTGGAGCCCGAACGACCACCGGAGTTGTTGCTGCCCTGGCTGCCACCGCCGGAGCGCGGACGCGGCTCGGCGACCTCACGGCCGTCGAGGTCCTCGAAGTCCATGCGGTGCACGCCGTTGCCGTGCTCGAGGTCCTTCTGGATGGTGCGCAGCTCGCCGTGCTGGTCCTCGCAGACCAGCGAGACGACGACGCCGGTGGCGCCGGCGCGACCCGTGCGACCGGAGCGGTGCACGTAGTCCTTGTCGGTGCCCGGCAGGTCGTAGTGCACCACCGTGCTGACGTCGTCGACGTGGATGCCGCGTGCGGCGACGTCGGTGGCGATCAGCGCGGTGACCTTGCCGCTGGTGAACTCGGCGAGCGCGCGCTCGCGCTGGTTCTGCGAGCGGTCACCGTGGATCGCGGCGGTGCGCAGCCCGTCGGTGCCCAGCTGCTTGGCGAGGCGGTCGGCGCCGCGCTTGGTGCGGGCGAACACGATCGTGGGGCCGCTGCGACGCAGGATCTCGGCGGTGACGGCGCGACGGTCGGTGCGCTCGACGGGCCAGAACAGGTGCGAGACCTGCCCCTGCTCCTCGGCGGGCGTCTCGACCTCGACCGTGACCGGGTTGCGCTGGTAGCGCTTGATCAGCACGTCGACGTCGCCGTCGAGCGTGGCCGAGAACAGCAGCGTCTGGCGGTCGGACGGGGTCTTGTCCAGCAGGCGCTTGACGACGGGCAGGAAGCCCATGTCGGCCATGCGGTCGGCCTCGTCGAGGACGACGACCTGGACCTCGTCGAGGTGCATGTCGCCACGCTTGACGAGGTCCTCGAGGCGGCCCGGGGTGCAGACCGCGATGTCGATGCCGCGACGCAGGGCGTCCACGTCACGACGGATGTTGGTGCCGCCGTAGAACGTGGCGACCCAGCGGCGGCGCTCCTTGGCGAGCGGCTTGAGGGTCTCGGCGACCTGCGAGGCGAGCTCGCGGGTCGGCACCAGCAGCAGCGCCGTGGGGTGGTGGGGGCGCGCCTCGGTGATGTTCTCGACCACGGGGATCGAGAACGCGAGCGTCTTGCCG
>JBFGFG010000023.1:0-13601 GCA_041579655.1 Nitriliruptoraceae bacterium | reverse complement strand
CCGTCGCTCCATCCCCAAGCCGCTCGAGCGTGCTGAGGACCGGCCGCAGCGCCCGACCCCGCAGCGCGGCGGTCCGGCCGGCGGTCCCGGCGGTGCACGTGGTGGCCCCGGTGGCGCACGTGGTGGCCCCGGTGGCGCCCGTGGCGGTCCCGGTGGCGCCCGTGGCGGCCCCGGCAGCAACTCGCCGTACCGCGGTCCGGTCCCCGGTGGTCCGAACGCACCTGGCCGCGCCGCCCCCGGCGCGACGCCCGGTGGTCCGCCGCCGGCTGGCGAGACCCGCAGCTCCGGCAAGCGTCGTCGCAACGACAAGACGACCCCGCAGGAGCAGGAGCAGGGTCGCGGACCGATGCGTCGCGACATCCCGATCGAGGAGCTCGTCGAGGGCATCGAGCGCGTTGACGTGCTGCCCGGCGTGACCGTCGGCGAGCTCGCCGACAAGCTCGGCGTGCCCGGCGCGGCCGTCGTGAAGAAGCTGTTCAGCATGGGTGAGATGGTGACCGTCCAGCAGTCGCTGCCGGACGACACCCTCGAGATCCTCGGCGTGGAGCTCGGCTTCGAGGTCAAGTTCCTCTCCGACGAAGAGGTCGAGTTCGGCATCGAGGAAGACGACGCCGAGGAGGACCTCACGTCCCGACCCCCGGTCGTCACGATCATGGGTCACGTCGACCACGGCAAGACCCTGCTGCTGGACGCCATCCGCGAGGCCGACGTCGTGTCGGGCGAGGCGGGCGGCATCACGCAGCACCTCGGCGCCTACCAGGTCCACCACGGCGACGGTCTGATCACCTTCATCGACACCCCGGGCCACGAGGCGTTCACCGCCATGCGTGCCCGTGGTGCGGACGTCACCGACATCGTCATCCTCGTGGTGGCGGCCAACGACGGCGTCATGCCGCAGACGGTCGAGGCCATCCAGCACGCGAAGGCTGCTGGCGTCCCGATCATCGTGGCCATCAACAAGATGGACCTCGAGGAGGCGACCCCTGACAAGGTCAAGGGTCAGCTCACCGAGTACGAGCTCGTTGCCGAGGAGTACGGCGGCGAGACCCCGATGGTCCCGGTGTCGGCCAAGACCCACATGGGTCTGGACGACCTGCTCGAGATCATCGTGCTGCAGTCCGAGCTGCTCGAGCTCAAGGCGAACGCCGAGAAGGACGCGCGTGGTCGCGTCATCGAGGCGCACCTCGACAAGGGCCGTGGCCCGGTCGCGACCGTGCTGGTCCAGGCCGGCACGCTCACCAAGGGCGAGATCCTCGTCGCCGGCGAGTCGGACGGTCGCATCCGTGCGATGTTCGACGCCGCAGGCACCGAGCTGTCCGAGGCAGGCCCGGGTACCCCGGTCCAGATCCTCGGCCTCAGCGAGATCCCCGAGGCTGGCGACGAGTTCCGCGTGGTGAAGAACGCCCGCACGGCGTCCGACATCGCCGGTCGTCGTCAGGAGCGTCACCGTCGCATCGAGCTCGCGGAGCAGTCCCGTCCGATGACGCTCGAGGACCTGACGGCCGAGGTCGCCCAGGGCGAGCTCGAGACGCTCAACGTCATCATCAAGGCCGACGTGTCCGGTTCCGCCGAGGCGCTGGAGCAGTCCCTGCTCAAGCTCGAGCTCGAGGGAACGCAGATCAAGGTCGTGGGCAAGGGCGTCGGTGCCGTCAACAAGTCCGACGTGCTGCTGGCCGAGACGTCCAACGCGATCATCGTCGCGTTCAACGTCCGTCCGGACGCCAACGCCCGCACCGAGATCGACCGCTCCGGCGTCGACCTGCGCACCTACCGGATCATCTACGAGGCTCTGGAGGACATCGAGCGCGCCGTCCTCGGCCTGCTGGGTCCGGAGTTCGAGGAGCAGGTCATCGGTGAGGCCGAGGTTCGCGAGACCTTCAAGGTCCCGAAGGCCGGCACCATCGCTGGTGTCATCATCCGCAAGGGCATCGTCAAGCGCGACGCCGGCGTGCGTGTCATCCGTGACGGCATCGTCATCACGGAGGACACCACCATGGACTCCCTGCGCCGCTTCAAGGACGACGTCAACGAGGTCCGCGAGGGCTTCGAGTGCGGCATCGGCCTGAAGAACTACAACGACATCAAGGAGGGCGACATCTTCGAGGTCTTCGAGACCGTCGAGGTTGCGCGCACCGCCTGATCCATCCGTCACGCATCGAAGGGTCGCTCCGGCGGCCCTTCGGTCGTTTCCGCGGCCGCCGTGCGATGTGGGGTCCAGCGGCCCGCCCCGGCCGCCCTGACCCACATCGCGGTGGCGGGCGAGTGCAGCGGGCCGGCCGGTCCACCTAGCGTCCTGCGGGACGCGGGTGGATGGGATGGGCGTGGAGGTGCCGGAGCTTCGGTTCACCAGCGGGCGCAACGGGCGGCTCGCGTGGCAGCAGTGGGGGGAGGGCGTCGACGTGGTCGGCGTGCCCCCGCTCGCGCAGAACATCGAGCTGTCCTGGGAGTGGCCGGCGACGGTGCGGATGTTCGAGCGCTTCGGCCGGCTCGGTCGCTACCTCCACTACGACAAGCGGGGCACCGGCGCGTCCGACCGGCTGCGTGGGGTGCCGACGCTCGCGGAGCGGGTCGAGGACATGCGGGCCGTGACGGACGACGCCGGGGTGGAGCGCGCGCACCTGATGGGGTTCTCGGACGGGGGCCCGACCACGCTGCTGTTCGCCGCCGCGTACCCGGACCGCGTCCACAGCGTGATCCTGTTCGGCGCTGGCGCATCGACCTTCCCGTTCGACCCGCCGCCGGAGGTGCGGGCGCGATGGGCGGCGGCGTTCCCGGCGCAGGCGAGGCTGTGGGGCACGCCGGAGTCGCCGTGGATCGACGGGCTCGCGCCGTCCGAGGCTGGCAACCAGGAGTGCCGCAGGTGGCAGCAGCGTTACGAGCGCGCCACCTGTGATGCGCAGACGTTGCTGGACCTCATCGAGATGTCTGCAGCCACCGACGTCCGGGGCGTCTGCAAGGACGTCACGTGCCCGGTGCTGCTGCCCGAGGGCGAGCAGCGCAGCATCGAGGAGCTGATCACGCTGCCGCCGGAGGAGATGGGGGCCCTGTTCGAACGCGTGCAGCTCGTCGAGCTGCAGGCCCCCGGCAGCGAGGAGGTCATCACAGCTGTCGGGGACGGCAGCCTCACCGAGCCCGGCCGGTACTTCGTGCTGTGCGCGATCCCGACCGGCGCGGACCCGCAGGAGTACCTCGCGGCCGCCGCGGAGACCGAGGAGGGCCCACCGCAGGGCGTCGCCGGCGGTCCGCCGCACTTCGTCAACGGCATGTACGCGCAGCTCGTGGTGAGCGAGTGACGCAACGATGACCGAGGAACGCAACGATGTCAGCGTGGGGCCTCACCGGTGACGCCTCACGCTGACATCGTTGCCGTGGTCTGCCGGGGGTGAGGCACGGGCATGGTGCGGACACCACCGACCGACTCCACGACCCGGAGCAACGACATGCCCGACATCTGTGACCTGATCCTCGAGCAGCACAACGAGTTCCGGGCACGGTTCGCCGAGCTCGACGGCATGCGCGACGCCGACGGCGCCACGCTGGCAGGCGTGTGGCAGCCGCTGGCCGACCTCCTCGAGGTGCACGCGGTCGCCGAGGAACGGCTGTTCTACCCGCACCTGCTCGAGCACGGTGAGGACGAGGTCGAGGAGACCGAGGACGCGATCACCGACCACAACGACATCACCGAGGCCGTCGAGGACGCGAACGCGCTCGACGCAGGCACCGCCGAGTGGTGGGAGGCGGTCGACCGCGCGCGTGAGTCGAACTCGACGCACACCGCCGAGGAGGAGCGCGGCGCGCTGGCGGACTTCCGTCGCAACGCCCCGCAGGACCTGCGCGAGGAGATCGGCGCCGACTGGCTGGCGTTCCACGGCCAGCACCACCAGGTCGAGCGCGACGAGCTCGAGGTCGTGGAGTACATCGACGAGCACGGCGACGACGAGCAGGTCGAGGAGGCCAAGGAGCTGGTCGAGGAGTCGTGACCGGCGTCTGCACGAACACGCCTACGGTCGCCCGGACGATCCGTGGAGGACTCGTGGGCGAGCGTGATGACCAACCTGCGCTGCACCTGGGCGGGGTGCTGGTCGAGCTGCACCTGCCCGGCGTGTCCTCGTTGAAGGAGAAGCGCGGCCTGGTGCGGCCGGTCATCGCGGCGCTCGAGCAGGAGCTCGGTGCCAGCGTGGCGGAGGTCGGCTGGCAGGACCGCTGGCAGCGGGCGGCGCTGGGCGTCGCGCTGGCCGGCTCCTCGGCGTCGCAGCTCGATCGTGCCATCGAACGGGTCATCGCGCTGTGCGAACGCGACCCGCGGGTGCTGGTCACCCGGCTGGTCGACAGCGTCGACGTGGTCCGCGGGGACGACGCCTGAGGACGGCCCGGGGACGTGGGGGTCCGCGTGTGGCGTTACCGTGACCGGACCCGACAGCAGGAGCGGACATGCGTCGTCGCAACCCACGTATCGACCACACGGTGGCCGAGGCCCTCGCGGACCTCATCGCGCGGGACTTCAACGACCCGCGACTGACGATGGTCTCGATCACCGAGGCGCAGGTCAGCCAGGACTCGAAGGAAGCCATCGTGTTCTGGACCGTGCCGGACCGCGACGTGCTGTCGCCGGACCGCGCCGGCCGTGTGCACGCCGATGACCTCCCGACGCCGGAGCAGGCCGCCGCCGCCCACGAGGCGGCCCGCCCGCGCCTGCAGAAGCTGCTCGCGTCGAAGGTGTCGCTGCGCAACACCCCGGTGCTGCGCTTCGAGATGGACCCGGTGCGTCAGACCGCCGACCGCGTCGAGCAGCTGCTGCGCGACGTGCGTCGACAGGGCGACTGATGGCGAAGCGTCGCGGCAAGAACGACAGCGGACGCACTGGCGTGCTCGTGGTCGACAAGCCTGCCGGCATGACCAGCCACGACGTGGTGGCCAAGGTCCGGCGCGCCGCTGGGACCCGTCGCGTCGGGCACACCGGCACGCTCGACCCCGACGCCACCGGCGTGCTGATCTGCTGCATCGGGCAGGCGACACGGCTGGTGCAGTTCCTGCAGGACTCGCCCAAGACCTACCAGGCCACGATGGTGCTGGGGCTGGCGACCTCGACCCAGGACGCGGCCGGCGAGCCCACGTTCGAGGCCGACGCCTCGGCCGTCGACGAGGGCGCGCTGTGCGCGGCGCTGGGGAAGTTCAGCGGCGAGATCCTCCAGGTCCCGCCGATGGTGTCGGCGCTGAAGATCGACGGCGAGCGGCTGCACGAGAAGGCCCGCCGCGGCGAGGTCGTCGAGCGCGAGCCGCGCCCCGTCACCATCCACGACCTGGTGCTCGAGGAGTTCCGGGCGGGGGAGCGGGCGTACGCGTCGTTCCTCGTCACGTGCTCGCCGGGGACGTACGTGCGCACGTTGGCCCACGACATCGGTGAGCTGCTCGGCGTGGGCGGCTCGCTCACGGCGCTGCGCCGGCTCGCCAACGGCGGCTACCACTCGGACACGGCGTACGCGCTGGACGACGTGATGCAGGCGGGCGAGGACGGCACCATCGACGAGATGCTGCTGACGTGTCGCGCGGCGCTGAAGGGCTACCCGCAGGTCGAGGTCGACGACGACACCGTCAAGGGTCTCGTGCATGGCGGGCGGCTTCCGGCGCAGGGCATCGACGGCGTGTACGGCGTCGTGCACGGCGAGCGGCTCGTGGGCGTCTACAAGGACGAGGACGGCGCGGGCAAGGCCCAGGTCGTGCTGCTCCAGCCCGAGGATCTGGTCGCGCAGGACGCCTGAGGCTGGGCCCCTCCCGGGGCGGCGTAGGCTTCGCGGTGCTGTCAGCCTCGCCCCGGAGCCACCGTGACCCGCCTGAGCAACGTCGTGCGCCAGCTCGACGACGTCTCCGCCGAGCCGTCCGTGGTGACCATCGGGGTGTTCGACGGGGTCCACCGCGGGCACCGCACCATCATCGGGCGCGCCGTGCGCGAGGCCGAGGACCGCGGCATCCGATCGGTGGCGGTCACCTTCGACCCGCACCCGACCTCGGTGGTGCGACCTGACCTGATGCCGCCGCTGCTGCAGCGGCTGGACGACCGTGTGGCGACGCTTGCGCTCGCCGGGGTCGACCTCGTGCTGGTGCTGCCGTTCACCGTCGAGCTGTCGCAGCTCGAGCCGGGCGAGTTCGTGGCGAAGGTGCTCGCCGGGTCGCTGGCGGCCGAGAAGGTCGTGGTCGGCACCAACTTCCGCTTCGGTCACAAGGCCGCGGGCGACGTGGTCACGCTGGCCGACCTCGGCAGCACGTACGGCTACGAGACCGAGGCCGTGTCGCTGCTGCACCTCGGTGACACGCCGATCTCCTCCACCCAGGTGCGCCAGCACGTGGAGGCCGGCGACGTCGAGTGGGCTGCGGCCGCCCTCGGGCGTCCGTGGCGTCACGTGGGCGAGGTGGTGCGCGGCGAGGGTCGCGGTCGAACCATCGGCGTGCCGACCGCGAACGTGCAGGCTCCCGAGGGCCTCGTGGTGCCGGGCGGCGGCGTGTACGTCGCCCGCGCCCGATGCGGCGAGGACAGCTGGGACGCGGTCGTCAACGTCGGCACCCGGCCCACCTTCGACGGCACCACCACCTCCGTCGAGGCGCACCTGCTCGACGTCGCCGACGGCCCCGTCGCCGACGGACCGAACCTGTACGGCCGTACCCTGGAGCTGTCGCTGCTGGCCCGTCTGCGCGACGAGCAGCGCTTCGACGGCCCCGACGCGCTGGTCGCCCAGATCCACGCCGACATCGCGGCCGCCCGAGACCACCTGGCCAGCCTCGGCTGACCGCACCCGCGCGTCCGAGACGTCCGGTTCGCCGGACGTTGAGCGCGAACCCTTTCCCCGTTCACCTGCATCTGCGTCCGTCATGGACGACAGTGTCATCAACGGCCGCCCGGCGACGTCGGGTGGCGTCGTCGAGAGGTCACGTCCAGTGCGTCCCCCGAGCATCCCCCGTTCCTTCGCCGCTGTGGCCGCTGTCGCGCTGGTCGCGTCCGCGTGTGGCCCGCGCTTCGACCCGGCCGAGATCACCAACGGGCCGGGCACGACCACGGTCCAGGTGCCGCTCGCGGACGGGGGCACGGTCGATGACGGCGGTGCGTTCGGCAGCGAGGTCCCGCTCGAGACGGTCAGCGGCGACCCGTTCGACCTCGGCTCCGAGACCGCCACCGATGAGGCGGCTGGTGGCGACACCGGCGCGGCCGGTGGCGACACCTCGACCGGCGGTTCGAGCGGCGGCGCGGCCTCGGGCGGTGGGGCGGCAAGTGGTGGCTCCAGCGGCAGCGGGTCCACGGGCGGCTCAACGGGCGGTTCCTCCGGTGGTTCGTCAGGCGGCGGCGCAGCTCCCGCGGCGAAGGACCCCGGTCCCAAGCCCGGCGTGACCGACACCAAGTGCTCCGGCGCGAACGTCAACGCCAAGCTCGGTTGCATCAAGGTGGGCGTGCTGGTGCCCAAGACCGGCGCCGCGCCGGTCCCCAGCGACTTCGACTCCGGCGTGAGCCTGTACTGGTGGGAGAAGGCGGCCAAGGGCGGCACCCACGGTCGCCAGGTCCAGCTGATCGTGCGCGACACCGAGTCCAAGACCAACACCGCCACCTCGCAGGCGCAGAAGCTGCTGCAGGAGGGCGTGTTCACGATCGTGTCGCTGGACCGCCTCGAGGTGCAGCAGGCGATCGGCGACTTCATGGAGAAGGCCAAGGTCCCGCACGTGATGGTGCAGGCCCCGACGCCGTACCCGAAGAGCTGGGTCAACACCTTCACGATCTCGATCGACCACACCGCGCAGGGCCGCGCCGTCGCCGAGCACTGGGCCAACGACCTCGGCGCCAAGAACGGCGCCAAGCCCGTCGCCGTCGTGCGTGAGCAGACGGCCGCGCTCAAGCCGGGCACCGACGCGATGATCGCCAGGGCCAAGGACTTCAAGCTCAACGTCGTGGCGAACGAGACGATCGACCCGACGCAGCAGACGTTCAACAGCACCGTGCTGAAGATCTGCCCGACGACGAACCGGCCGGAGATCGTCTGGCTGTACATGGCGCCCACGCCGGCGCTGACGATCATGCAGCAGGCCGCGACGCAGGGCTGCAGCCCCACGTGGTTCGCGAACTCGATCTCGTGGAACCTCGACCTGGCGCAGTCCAACCCGGCCGCGCCGGCCGACAGCGGCGCGTTCTCGCCGTGGGTCTCGGTGCAGCACCCACGCGCCGCGAAGTACCGGGCCGCGTACCAGAAGTACAACAACGCCCCGGCGGACGACCTCGGGCTCGCCTCCTGGGGCCTGTCGGAGGTGCTCGACTCGGCGCTGGAGGCGACGGGACCGAACCTCGGTCGTGACACCTTCCGCACCGCGCTGCAGAACCTCAAGGTCAGCAAGTACGACACCTGGGGCCCGATCGACTGCGGCGGCTCGCCGCCGTACATCTGCAGCAAGCACGTCGCGGTCTACAAGGACAACGGCACCACCTGGAGCATGGTCGGCGACTTCCGGTCCTTCGGATGATCGCCGCCATCCTCAACGGCTTCTCCGAGGGCGCGATGATCGCGCTCGCGGCTGTCGGCCTGTCGCTGGTCTACAAGGGCTCGGGCGTGCTCAACCTCGCCCAGGGCGAGATCGGCGCGTTCGCGTTCTTCCTCACCTACGCGATGATCGGCAAGTCCGAGGCGAACGGCATCCTGCTGCTGGTCGGCACCGTGGTCGTCGCCGCGGGCATCGGCGTGGCCACCGAGCGGCTGATCATGCGTCCGCTGGTCGAGCGTCCGCCGCTGCAGGGCACGATCGCGACGTTGGGGCTGGCGATCGTGCTGATCCAGCTCACGACGCTGAACGGACGGCAGGGGTTCCTCGGTTTCTTCGACACCAAGACCGACGTCACCAGCTTCCCGATCCCGTCCTCGAGCGTGCCCAACCCGCTGGGTGAGACGCCGCTGAAGGTGCCCGGCGTCGAGCTGTTCCTCGAGCCAGAGCGCGTGCTGGCCTTCGTCATGACGGCCGTCATCGGCGTGGCGCTGTACCTGTTCTTCTCGCGCACCCGCTTCGGGCGCGGCGTGGTCGCGGCGACCTCGGACAACACCGTCGCCCGGCTGCTCGGCATCCCGGTGCGCAAGGTCTACCGCTTCACCTGGGCGGTCGGCGGCGCGCTGTCCGGCCTGACCGCGGCGCTGTTCAGCGTCGTGACCCAGTTCGGTCAGGGCACCATGACGCTGTTCCTGCTGCTGGCGATGATCGCTGCAGTCATCGGCGGCCTGGACTCGATCCCGGGCGCCATCATCGGCGGCCTGATCGTCGGCGTGGTCAAGGGTCTGGTCGAGTTCTCCTTCGGCGCCGGCATCCCCGACCTGGTGCTGCTGGTCGTCATCGTCGCCGTGCTGGCGCTGCGTCCCCGCGGGATCCTTGGAGGTGCCGGTGCGTCCGCTTGACCTGACCGACCCGCGCATGCGGCGTGCCCTGGCGATCCTCGCCGGGTCGCTCGTCGTGCTCGCCGTCCCGGCGATGATGGGACCGAGCCAGGTCGCGAGCCTGGCCAAGACCGCCGCCACCGCCATGTCGCTGCTGAGCCTGAACGTGCTGCTCGGCTACACCGGCCAGATCTCGCTGGGGCACGCCGCGTTCGTCGGCGCCGGCGGCTTCGCGGCGATCAACATCGCCGGCCGGATGGATCTCGAGGCGCTCGGCATCCCCGGTCAGCTCAGCGAGCTCGTGTTCGCCACCGTGGGCGCGGGGATCCTCATCGCTGCGCTGACGACCGTGATCGGTCTACCGGCGCTGCGCATCAAGGGGCTGCAGGTCGCCATCGCGACCCTCGCCTTCGGTGCTGCTGCGCAGACGTACCTGTTCACCAGCCCGTGGTTCACCGGCGGCGCGACCGGGCTGAGCATCGCGCCCCTGTTCGGTCGGGCCGAGGTCTACCGCTTCTACGTGATGACGATGATCGCGCTGGCCCTGCTGGTGCTGATGGACAAGCGTCTGCTGGGCACGCAGCTCGGTCGCGCGTTGTCGGCGGTGCGTGACGGTGAGGAGCGCGTGGAGGCGTTCGGCGTCGACGCCGGCCCGTCCAAGCTGCGTGCGTACGCGGTCTCCGGCTTCATGGCCGGCGTCTCCGGCGCCTTCGCCACCCACATCTCCGGCGGCGTGGACGACATCAGCCTGGTGGTCATCTCGTCGCTGACGCTGCTGTCGTACGTGGTGCTCGGCGGCATCGGCTCGCGCGCCGGCGTGCTGGCGGTTGCGTTCCTGCTGCTGGGCGTGCAGAACGTCGGCCTGCTCGACGCCGTGCCGGTCGTACGAGGCCTGTTCGACGCGCGCTTCGTGCAGCTCATCTCCGGTGTGCTGCTGATCCTGATCGTCATCTTCCTGCCGACCGGTTACGGCGGCATGCTCAAGGACCAGAAGCGCATGTGGCGCCGGCTGCCGGTCGGCGCCCGCGCAGGACTCGTGTCCGTCGGCGGGCTGCTGGTGTGTGCCCAGCTCGTGGCCGAGCAGGGCCACCGCTCCGCCGAGATCTTCGACGGCACCACCGCCCCGGTGCTGCCGCTCGTGCTCGCGATCATCGGCGTGCTGGTCGGCGTCGGCGGCTACCTCGCGCTGCTGCTGAGCGACCCGGGCGACGAGCTCGAGCCCGACATCGGCGGCGCGCTCGCCGTCGGCACCGAGGCCCGTGCCCAGGCGCAGGCTGCGGCGGGGGACGCGCGCGAGCTGCGCGACGTTCGTCGTGAGCTGTCGCTGCGGATGCCGACGCGTGCGCTGCTCGAGGCTGAGCACGTCACGATGCGCTTCGGCTCGGTGACGGCCATCGACGACCTGACGCTGGAGGTCCGCGAGGGCGAGATCGTCGGCCTGATCGGGGCCAACGGCGCCGGCAAGTCCACCTTCTTCAACTGCGTGTCCGGCTTCATCACGCCGCAGGAGGGCTCGATCCGCTACCGCGGACGCGAGCTCATCACGGCGAAGCCCTCGTCGCGCACGCGACTCGGCATCGGCCGGACGTTCCAGCACATGGGGCTGATGCGGCCCGAGACGGTGGGGGACAACGTCCTGCTGGCCCAGCACTGGCTGGCGGACTACGACCCGTTCGCCGGCATGGTCGGGCTCGGCGGCTCGGTGCAGACCGAGCGGCAGCTGCGCCAGCGCGGTGAGGCCGCGCTGCGCATCTTCGGGCTCGACCACCTGCGCGACGTTCGGCTCGGCTCGCTGCCGTACGGGACGATGCGCATGGTCGAGCTCGCCTCGACCGTCGCGTCCGGCGCCGACCTGCTGTTCTTCGACGAGGCGTCCGCCGGGCTCGGTCCGGACGAGGCGCACGCGCTCGGCGACCGCTTCCACGCGCTGCGCGACGAGCTCGGCCTGTCTCTGGTGGTCATCGAGCACCACGTGCCGCTGATCGCGCGCACCTGCGACCACGTCTACTGCCTCGCGTCCGGCCGCATGCTCGCCAGCGGTCGCCCGGCCGAGGTCCAGTCCAACCCCGACGTCATCGCCGAGTTCCTCGGCAGGTCCCAGATCGGGGAGGACGGCTCGGCCGTCGTCGGCCAGATCGGGCACGACGCGCCGTCGGCCACCACCACGGAGGTCGACGCATGAACGCCCCGCTTCTCGAGCTCGACGGCATCGCCGCCGGCTACGGCGACCTCCAGGTGCTGCACGGCCTGACCATGGACGTGCGTGCCGGTGAGGTCGTGGCCCTGATGGGCACCAACGGCGCCGGCAAGTCCACCACGCTCAAGACCATCGTCGGGCTGCTGCGCGCGACCGCGGGCACCATCCGCTTCGACGGGCAGGACGTCACCAAGGCCGGTCCCGAGGACCTCGTGCCCAAGGGGCTGGTGCTGTGCCCCGAGGGGCGCGGCATGCTCAAGGACATGAGCGTGCGGCAGAACCTCGAGCTCGGCGCGTACGTCGTGGACGACCAGGACGTCATCGACCAGCGGCTCGAGCAGTCGTTCACCGCGTACCCGATCCTGCGCGAGCGGCAGTCGCAGCTGGCCGGGACGCTCTCCGGTGGCCAGCAGCAGATGCTCGCGATCGTGCGGGCGATGATGTCGGGCCCGCGGCTGCTGCTGATCGACGAGGCCTCGCTGGGCCTGTCGCCGGTGATGGCCGAGGACACCTTCGACCTCATCGGCCGCCTCAACCGCGAGCAGGGCACCGCGGTGCTGATCGTCGAGCAGAACGTGCTGGCGCTGGACCTCGCCCACCGGGCGTACGTGCTCGAGCAGGGCCGGATCACCTCGAGCGCCGAGGGCGACGAGCTCACGGATCTCAAGGCGCGCCTGCGCGAGGTCTACCTCGGGGCCGAGGCATGAGCAGCGCACCCGCAAGCTTCGAGACCGCGCCGCACCGTGGCGTGCGCGCGAGCCTGCGTGCGCTGCTGGTGGTGGGGGTCGCGCTCCTCGCGGTGCTGGCGCTGAGCCCGGCCGCCTGGGCCGTGCCGCTTCCGCCAGCGCCGACCCCACCGCCGGGGCTGCCAGTCCCGACGCAGCCGTCCCCGCAGCCCTCACCGTCGCCGAGACCGTCTCCTACGCCGACCCCAGCCCCGTCCCCGTCGCCCCAGCCGCGCCCCACGCCGGCACCGCCGCAGACCGCACCGCCCGCCGACGGCGGCGGGACGACGGACGCGGCCACCCCGACGCCCATCGACGAGGGCGCGATCACGACGCCGGCGCCCGCCACGGGCAGCACCGGCACCCCCACCTTCCCGACCGGTGAGTCGCCGTTGACGCCCGGACCGGGCGTGTTCGCGCCCGAGGTCGCCCCGGCCGGCGGCAGCGGGGGAGCGCCTGGTGGCTCAGGAGCCGGGCAGCAGAACATGCTGCTGGTGTCCGTGCCCGACGGGCTGTCCGGCGCGCTCGCCGGCGTGCTCGGGCTCGCCTTCATGACCGTCCTGCTGGGCGCCGGTACCGGCTTCCAGACCATCACGTTGTCCAACCGCGGCGCTTTCGTCGCCCGCACCCTCACAGGGGAGATCGACATGGATCGCACCCGTCGTTTCCGCAACATCCTCGGCGTCGCGCTGCTGGCCGTCTCCGGCCTCATCGGCATCGTCGGCTACCTCCGCATCTCCATGGAGACGCTGGTGCCGGTGCAGGTGGTCTACCTCGCCTCGGCCGGCTTCGGCGTGGTGGTGTTCGGCATCGCCGGCGGCAGCCTGCTCGTGGCCGAGACGTTGCGTTCGGACGAGAGCCGCATCAAGGAGCTCGAGTCCGCGCTCACCACGCTGGCGCAGCACATGGCCGGCGCGGTCCAGGACCCGCCACGACTCCACGGCGCTGTCGCCGCCGCAGCCGCCGCGACTGCCGCAGGGTCCGCCGGTACCGCCGTCGCCGACGGCGTCGCGCTCGCGGCCCCAGCGCCACTCACGGCCCCAGCGCCCCTCACGGTCAGCGTGCCCGACGCCGACGCCGACGCCGACGCCACCGCCGACCCCGCGCCGTTCGCCCCCGCGCCGGCAGACGCCACCGAGTTCATCGAGCCTGTCACGGCATCCCCGCAGCCTGACGCCGGCGTCCGCACCGTCCGCCGCGTCGTGCGTCGCCCCCCGACCCAGTAGCACCTCACTCAGCACCCCTGGTCCGAAGTCCGCACCCACGCGGGCTTCGGACCACGCACGT
>JBFGFG010000022.1:0-13786 GCA_041579655.1 Nitriliruptoraceae bacterium | reverse complement strand
GCATGGCGACGATCAGCAGCAGGAACACACCACCGAGCGCGGCGTAGGCCACGAACGTCAGCAGGTTCGCCGTGGTGAACGTCCGGTCGGAGAACAGCGACAGCGGCACCAGCGGAGCCGGCGAGCGACGTTCGATCACGACGAACGCACCGAGCAGCCCCAGCCCCGCCGCCGTGGCCCCGAGCGACGACGCGTCGATCGACACCCCGAGCCGGATGAGCCCGAACGTGAGCAGGCCGAGGCCTGCCACACCGGCCGCGGTGCCGGGCAGGTCGAGCCGCGTGCCGTCGGTGCCGGCGTCGCGCGACTCCGGCACGCAGCGCAGCGCGAGCCACACCGCCGCCGCGGCCACGGGCAGGTTCAGCAGGAACAGCGGGCGCCAGCCGCCGACGTCCAGCACGAGTCCGCCCACCAGCGGCCCGACGGCGGCCGCCACGCCCCCGAGGCCGGACCACGCCCCGATCGCGGCAGCGCGGTCGTCGTCGGCGAAGCTCGACTCGAGGATCGCGAGGCTGCCGGGCGTCAGCAGCGCGGCCCCGACGCCCATCACCGCACGCGCCGCCAGCAGCGAGGCGAGCCCGGGCGCCGCGGCCGCCGCCAGCGAGGAGACCCCGAACAGGGCCGTCCCGAGCACGAACACGCGACGCCGTCCGAACCGGTCACCGAGCGCCCCGCCGAGCAGCACCAGCGCGGCCAGCGCGAGCGCGTAGCTGTTGACGATCCACTGCACGCTCGACGTCGTGGCGTCCAGCGCCTCGGCCATCTCGGGCAGCGCGACGTTCACCACGGTCGCCGTGATCATCGTCACCGCTGAGCCGGCGACCGCCGCCGCGAGCACCGCACGCCCGCGCGGGCTGGCGAGGACGAGCCGCTCCTCGCTCACCCGCGCTCCCGTCCTCTGGCCCTCGCGTCCTGCCTCTCGGGCGTCAGGCCTTCGTGACCGAGACGCTCATCGTCGCGCCGGCGAGCGGTGCCTCGACGGGCTGGGGGGTGGGGGACCAGTCGACGCTGGTGGCCAGCACCTGCGAGGCCACGTACGCCTCGTGCGGGCGCAGCTGGTCGTGCAGCGGGCCCGGCGCGTGCAGCGTCAGCGCGATGCGGTCCGACACCTCGAGTCCGGCGTCCTTGCGTGCCTGCTGCACGGCGCGCACGAGGTCGCGGGCCAGGCCCTCGGCCTCGAGCTCCGGCGTGACGTCGGTGTCCAGCGACACCAGCGCGTCGTTGGTGCGCAGCCCACGGGCGATGACGCCCTCGGTGGCCTGTAGACCCAGCTCGAAGTCCTCGGCCTCCAGCGTCCACTCGCCGACGCGCACCGTGCCGTCGCCGTTGTCGGACCAGTCGCCGGCCTTCGCGGCCTTGATCACGTGCTGGGTGTCCTTGCCGAACTTCGGCCCGATGGTGCGACCGTTCGGCTTCACCACGAACGACCCGAACGCGCTCACGTCGTCGGTGAGCAGCACCTGCTTGACGTTCACCTCGTCGGCGATCAGCTCGAGCAGGCCGTCGGACAGCGCGTCCACGTCGCGCCCGGCGACGGTGAGCGAGGCCAGCGGCAGGCGGTTGCGCAGCCCCGCGTCCTCACGCAGGTTCAGCGCGGCGGTGACCACGTCACGGGCACGGTCCATCGCGCCGGCGAGGTCGTCGTCGGACGGGAAGTCCGTGGCGTCCGGCCAGTCGGTGAGGTGCACCGAGTCCTCGCCGGTGAGCGTGGTGTAGATCTCCTCGGTGAGGAACGGCAGCAGCGGCGCGAGCACCTTCGAGACGGTGACCAGCACCGTGTAGAGCGTGTCGTACGCGGCGCGCTTGTCGTCGTCGGTGCCGGCGCCCGCAGGGGACCAGAAGCGGTCACGCGAGCGGCGGATGTACCAGTTGTTGAGCGCCTCGAGGAAGGACAGCACCGAGTCCGCCGCGTCGCTGAGCTCGTAGGCATCCAGCGACGTGGTGACGTCGTCGATCAGCTGCCGCGTCTTGGCCAGCACCTAGCGGTCGAGCAGGTGCGTGGAGTCGGTGCGGTAGCTGCCCCGGACCCCGTCGGCGTTCGCGTACAGCGTGTAGAAGTAGAACGCGGACCAGATCGGGTTGAGCACGACGCGGATCTGCTCGACGATCTGCGAGCCGTCCTCCTCCACGCGCAGGTTCTCGCCACGCAGCACGGGCGAGGCGACGAGGAACCAGCGCATCGCGTCGGAGCCGACCTTCTCGAACATGTCGAGGGGGTCGGGGTAGTTGCGCAGCCGCTTGGACTGCTTGCGGCCCTCGCCGTCCAGCACGATGCCGTGGCAGATCACGTTCTCGAACGCCGGCTGGTCGAAGATCGCGGTCGACAGCACGTGCAGCGTGTAGAACCAGCCGCGCGTCTGGCCGATGTACTCCACGATGAAGTCGGCCGGGAAGTTGTCCTCGAACTTCTGCTTGTTCTCGAACGGGTAGTGAAGCTGGGCGAACGGCATCGAGCCGGACTCGAACCAGCAGTCGAGCACCTCGGGCACGCGACGCATCATCGACTGACCGGTCGGGTCGTCGGGGTTGGGTCGCACCAGGTCGTCGACGAACGGGCGGTGCAGGTCGGTGACCTCCACGCCGAAGTCGTCCTGCAGCTGCTCGATGGAGCCGTACACGTCGGTGCGCGGGTACTCCGGGTTGTCGCTGACCCACACGGGGATCGGCGCGCCCCAGAAGCGGTTGCGGCTGATCGACCAGTCGCGCGCGCCCTCGAGCCACTTGCCGAACGCGCCCTGCTGGACGTGGTCCGGGATCCAGTTGATCTGCTGGTTCAGCTCGACCATGCGGTCGCGGAACCGGGTCACCTCGACGTACCAGGACGGGATCGCCTTGTAGATGATCGGCGTGTCGGTGCGCCAGCAGTGCGGGTAGTTGTGCTCGTAGCTGTCCTGGCGCACCACCACGCCGTTGGCCTTGAGGTCCTTGATGATCACCGGGTTGGCGTCGAACACGTTCATGCCGGCGTACGTCGGGACCTCGTCGGTGAACTCGCCGGCATCGTCGACCGGCACCACCAGCTCGATGCCGGCGGCGGTGCAGACGTCGAAGTCGTCCTCACCGAAGCCCGGCGCCATGTGCACCACGCCGGTGCCGTCGCCGGTCTCGACGAAGTCGGCCACCAGCACGCGGTGGGCGTTGTGGTGACCCGCGAAGAAGTCGAACGGCGGCAGGTAGGTGCGGCCCTCGAGCTCGGCACCGGTGAAGCGCGCGAGCACCTCCGGCTCGTCGCCGAGCTGCGCGGCGTAGGAGCCCAGCGCCTCCTCGCCGAACAGGTAGCGCTGCCCGTCGTTCTCGACGAGCGCGTACACCACCTCGGGCCCGACGGCCACGGCGAGGTTGGACGGCAGCGTCCACGGCGTGGTGGTCCAGATGACGATCGATGTGGGCAGCGTCTCGCGACCCTCGACCTCGATGTCCTCGGTCAGCCGGAAGGCGACGGTGACGGCCGGATCCTGACGGGGACGCGTGGCGTCGTCCATCCGGATCTCGAAGTTGGACAGCGGCGTCTGGGCGCCCCACGAGTACGGCATGACCCGCTTGGCCTCGTACACCAGCCCCTTGTCCCACAGCTGCTTGAACGCCCAGATGACGGACTCCATGTAGGGGAGGTCCATCGTCTTGTAGTCGTCGTCGAAGTCGACCCAGCGTCCCATCCGGGTGACGTACTGCTCCCAGTCGGAGGTGTACTGCAGCACCGAGCTGCGGCAGGCGTCGTTGAACCTGTCGATGCCGAAGTCGGTGATGGCCTTGCGACCGCTGACCTCGAGCTCCTTCTCGGTGACCATCTCGGCCGGCAGCCCGTGGCAGTCCCAGCCGAAGCGTCGGTCGACGCGCTTGCCGCGCATCGTCTGGTAGCGCGGGACGACGTCCTTCACGTACGACGTCAGGAGGTGGCCGTAGTGGGGCAGACCGTTCGCGAACGGCGGGCCGTCGTAGAAGACGTACTCGTCCTCCGTGGGCCGCTGGTCGATCGACGTCTGGAACGTGTCGCCGGTGGACCAGCGTTCGAGGATGCGGGCCTCGATGGCCGGGTAGTCCGCCTTGGCGGGGACGTCGGGGTAGGGCGTGGGGGCGTCGCTCATCGAGACCAGTCCGAACGGGGCGTGTGCGGTCGTCGAGCCTACTCCCGTGCCTGCCCACCACACCCCGTCACGGCTGCGCACGCGCCGTGCACCCTGTGGACGGCGGGCCGCACGCCGGATGAAGCCGGGGCATGCTTGGCCGACTGAAGGTGTAGGAAGCAGGGGGCCCGGTGGGCAGGCTGAGGGGGACAGCAGCGCGGGCGTTCGTGACGCTCGCGTTGTTCGTGCTGCTGCCGGCGCTGGGCCTCGTCGAGCGCGGCGTGCGGCTCACGGACGGCGGCGCCGGCATCACGCTGACGACCGGTCTGCTGCTGGCCTACGTGATGTTCATCGGTCCGGTCGGCGTGCCGATCGCGTTCATCGCCTCGCTGCTGGAGCTCGCGATCGTGCGCGGTCAGCCGGTGACCACCGCTGTGGTGGTCGAGCTGTCGGTGAAGCTGCTCGCGGTCCTGCTGACCGCGCTCGTGCTGGAGGCCCGTTCCCGTCACCACGGCGGTGTGCGGACGCCGGGTCTGGTGGTCGAGTTCGTCGTCGTGGCCGGCGTGATGCTGCCGCTGGCCGCCAACGGCGTCGTCGCCTCGGTGCAGAGCCCGACCCTGTTCTGGCACGCCGTGATCGCGGACGGCCTGGGCGTGCTGCTGATGGTCCCGGGCCTGCGCGTGCTGGTGATGCGCGAGGCGCTGGTGATCTCGCGGCGCGACAGGATCATGCTGGCCGTGGTCGCAGCGTTCGTGGTCGCCGTGCTCGTGCCGCTGCTGCTGCTCGGGGGGCCGCTGTCGGCGGGCGAGTCACAGATCGTGCTGCTGCCCCTGCTGCTGATCGCCGCACGGGTGGGCACGGCGCCGTACGCGGCTGGGATCACAGCCGTCCAGCTCGCCATCGTCACGCCCCTGGCGCTGTTCGGCACCGCCACGTTGCAGGTCGGGGTCGGTGGGCACGCCTCGTGGTGGATGGTCACCGCCGGCGGTCTGCTCATCTCGGCGGAGGGCGACCGGAGCCAGCGCATCACCCGCGAGTACCAGGCGCTGTTCAACTACGGCACCACCCCGACCGCCGAGGTCGACCGCGCGACGGGCACGATCCGCCGCGTCAACGATGCGCTGGCGGCGATCACCGGCTGGTCGCCGACCGAGCTGTCGGGGTCGGTGCTGGGCGACCTGATCGTGCCGGCGCAGGATGACAGCGACGCGTACGCGTCGCTGCTGTCCGGCGAGCGCGACGAGGTGCACGGCTACGTGAACCTGCGGTGTCGCGACGGCGAGCTGCGCTGGGTGCGCCTGTCCGGCCGACGTGTGGTCGTCGGTGGGCCGCAGCCAGACCCGCTGCTCGTGCAGCTGCACGACCTGACGGTCGAGCGGGCACGTGAGGACGCGCTACGGCGGTCCAACGAGGCGCTGGAGCGGTTCGGTCGCCGCGTCTCGCACGACCTCAAGCAGCCGCTGGCCGCCATCGCCGGGTACGCCGCGACCCTGCTCGAGCACGCCGACAAGCTGCAGCCGGACGTGGTCGACACGATGCACGAGCGGCTCGACGCCTCGGCGCGTCGCGCCGTGCACCAGCTCGACGAGATGTTCGAGGGCACCGCAGTCGCGTCCGCGGGCCGGGGGACGGTGGCGCTCGGTGACCTGGTCTCCTCGGTCGTGGGTCTGGTCGGGATCGAGCTGTCCGAGCGCGGTGGGGTCGTGGACACCTCCTTCGTGGTGCCGAAGCTGCAGACGGACCCGAGCGCCGTCCAGCAGGTGTTGCTGAACCTCGTGACCAACAGCCTCAAGTACAGCGATCACACCAGGGCCCCTCGGGTGCGCATCGCGTCACGGGTCCGCGGGGCGGGCGTCGAGATCACCGTGACCGACAACGGCACGGGCATCCCGGCCGAGGAGGTCGACGAGGTGTTCGTCGCCGGCTCCCGGCTCGCGCCGGGTGACGCGCCGGGTCGCGGGATGGGGCTCGCGGACAGCCGCGCCATCATCGAGGGTGTCGGTGGCTGGCTCCAGGCCGAGCCGTGGGTCGGCGGCGCACGGTTCGTCATCTGGCTCCCGGACCCGAGCGCCGCCGAGCAGCCCCCGCCCGTGCGCGTCCTGCTGGTGGATGACGACGTCGACCATCGCAACATCGTCGCGCTGCGGCTGCAGCTGGAGGACCGGCTCGAGGTCGTGGGCGAGGTCGGCACGATCGCCGCGGCTGTGGCCGAGACCGCTCGGCTGCGTCCGGACGTCGTGCTGCTCGACCGCTGGCTGCCGGACGGTGACGGCCTCGACGCGATCGGTGCGCTGGGCGAGGCTCATCCGGAGGTCCGGGTCGTGGTGCTCACCTCCGACGGGACGCCCGGCCTCGACAGCAGGGCGAGGGAGGGCGGAGCGGCGCGTTTGCTCGCGAAGGGGCGGCCGGGCGACGAGCTGGTCGAGGAGCTCGTGGGCGTGGCTGGCTGAGTCCACCCCGATCTCCACCCCGGTCTAGGGTGGGCCCATGACCGAGCCGCTCCTGCACCTGCTGCCTGCCGCAGACGTCGACCACGACGCGACGGTGTACGCCCCGGCGTCGCTCGAGGTCGAGGGCTTCGTCCCGTGCGCGACGGTCGCGCAGGTCGCGGGCATGGCCCGGCTGCTGTTCGCCGGCACGCCGCAGCTGCAGCTGATGGTGATCGACCCGAGACTCCTCGACAGCGAGCTGCGCTGGCGTGACCTGTACGGCATCGGGCAGGAGTTCCCCTGCGTGTACGGCCCCATCCCGCGCCGCGCCATCGTGGAGCTCCGCCCGTTCCCGCCGGGTCGCGGCGGAAGGTGGTCGAGGCCCGACATCGCGCCGCTGACGTGAGGGCACCCAGATCGTGAGCACGGCGCGTCGCCGCTGCCTCGGTGGTCGTGGTCGCCGCCGGCTGCTGCTGTCGCCGGCTCGGCGGCAGGGCGCCGGCGGTACCGTCCCGGCGCTATGAACCTGATGCTGCCAGCCTTCCTCCTCCGTCGCGCGCTACCGGCGCTGACGGCAGCGCTGCTCTCGCTGGTGGTGACCGCGGCGCCCGCGCTTGCACACGCCCAGATCGTGCAGACGGTCCCGTTCGACACCCAGCGCATCGAGCCGGGTGACGAGCCTGAAGCGGTCACGCTGACGTTCAACGAGGCGATCGACGCACCGCCCGGGGGCATCCGGGTGTTCGACGCCGACGGCGCCCGCGTCGACCTCGACGGCACGGTGGCGGCCGCCGACGACCCTGCCGTGGTTGGGCGTGCCGTGGAGCCCCTCGACGAGGGCTCCTACATCGTGACGTGGCGCGTGGTGTCCGCGGACGGCCACCCGCTGCGCGGTGCGTACGTGTTCACCGTCGGGGACGGCGCCGCGGTGTCGGACGCCGTCGTGGCCGACGTGTTCGGCGGTGGGGGTGGGGCCGTGGGCCCGACCTCGGTCGTGGTCGCGGGCCTGTCGTACGCCTCGGTGCTGCTGGTCGCCGGCGCGCTGCTGGCCCTCGCGTTCGGCGGTGCGCGTGAGGACGAGCGCGTCCGGCTGCTCGTGCACCGGGCGGCGATGGCAGGCGTCGCACTGAGCCTGCTCACCGTCCCGCTGCAGGCGATGGCCGTCTCCGGCGACGGGCTCGCCGCCGCCGTGAGCGGCGCACAGCTCGGGTCGGTGCTGGCCTCGTCCGTCGGCATGGGCGCGCTGCTGCGCGCCGCCGCGCTCGGCGCCGTGCTGGTGCTGCGCGGCCGCCAGCAGCAGGCCGCCGGTGTGGTGGCGTTGCTGTCGTTCCTCGTCGACGGGCACACCCGCACGGTCGATCCGGCGTGGCTGCTGTTCAGCGCCGACGCGATCCACCTCGTGGCCGGCGCCGTCTGGTTCGGCGGCCTGAGCGTGCTGCTGCTGAACCTGCGTGCCCAGAAGCTGGCCGACGACCCCGTCGGCGGGGCGTCGCTCGTGGCGGCATGGTCGAAGCTCGCCACGGTCGCGGTGATCGTCGTGAGCCTCGCCGGCTCGGCGCTGACCTTCGTGCTGGTGCGCACGCCGACCGCGCTGTTCTCCACCGACTACGGCGTGCTGCTGCAGGTGAAGCTGGTGCTGGCCGCGATCGTGATCGGGCTGGGCGCCTACAACCACTTCAAGCTCGTCCCGGCGGTCGAGCGTGCGGTGGTGCGGGTCCCAGCCGGGGCGTCCGAGTCCGGCACCGCATCGCCCGACGCGCCCGAGGCGCCGGTCGTGGTGCGGACGGAGGCCGGGTGGCTGCGGCTGCGCTCGACCGTGCGCGCCGAGGTCGTGCTGCTGGTGGCGATCATGCTGGTCACCGGCTGGCTGTCCTCGCAGCGGCCTGCCTCGGAGGCCGTCGGCATCGGCGGGCTGTTCGACGGCACCCAGGCGCTCACCGACACGGTGGACCTGCAGCTGCTCATCGACCCGAACCTCGCCGGTCGCAACAGCATCCACATCTACCTGCTGGACGAGACGGGTCGCCCGTACTCGGACGTCGAGGGCCTCGACCTGCAGCTGTCGCTGCCTGCGCAGGACATCGGTCCGATCGAGCGCACGCCCGTCGTCACCGGTCCCGGCCACTGGACGCTGGAGGGCGGCGAGCTCGCCCTGCCGGGCACGTGGGAGATCACGGTCAACGTGCGCATCGACCGCTTCACCCAGACGCCGCTGACCTACACCGCCGTCGTCGGCGCGGGCTGAGGCCCGTACCGTCCGCGCGTCGCCATCGAAGGACCCAACCGTGCACCTGCGTCGATCCGCTCTGACCGCGCTGCTCAGCGGGGTGATGCTGCTGGTCGCGGCACCCGCGATGGCCGACCCGGCGCAGCCGTCGAACTACCGCTCGTCGGTGGACAGCAGCCCGGACGCCCGCATCGAGGTCTCGATCCAGGGCGGCGACGCGTACTTCGTCCTCGAGGTCGAGCCCGGCACCGAGGTGGTGGTCCCCGGCTACGACGACGACGAGGACTTCAGCGACTGGCAGGAGCTCGAGGTCTACCTCCGCGTGCTGGCGGACGGCACCGTGCAGCTCAACCGCAGCAGCGAGGCGTACTACGCCAACGCGTCGCGCTACGGCGCGGCCGCGCCGGGCGAGGTCGGGCCCGACGTCGCGCCGGACTGGGAGACGGTCGCCACCGACGGGCGCGTCGCGTGGCACGACCACCGCATCCACTGGATGTCGCCGCTGCCGCCGCAGCAGGTGGACACGGACGCCGACGAGCCGCAGCGCGTCAACGACTACCTCGTCCCCGTCGTGATCGACGGCGAGCTCGTCGTGGTGGAGGGCGAGCTCGACTACGTCGCTGACCGCTCGCCCCTGCCGGTGCTGCTGCTGGCGGTGCTCGGGCTGGTCTCGGGCGCGCTGCTCGGTCGCCGGGACGTGCGCCTCGCCGCCGGCCTGGCGCTGCTCACCGGCGGCACCGTGACGGCGCTGCTGGTCGCCGCCGGCGTCGGTCGCGCGGCCGGCTTCGACCTGGCCGCACCGCCGGTGGCGCTCGCCGGCGTCGGGGCCGTCGCCCCGTTGCTCGGCGCCACCGTGGGCAGCCTCGCCGAGGGGCAGCGCAAGGCGCTGATCCTGCTCGGCGCGGGAGCGCTGGTGGTGTTCGGGGTGCTCTCCACGGGTGCGCTGGACCAGCTCGTGGGCGGTCAGGACGGCGGCTTCGGCAGCTGGTGGCTGCGTCCGACGCTGCCGGTCGACGTCGCGCCTGCGCTGCTGCGCTACGCGATGGCCGCCGCGACCGGTGTCGGGCTCGGCATCCTCGCCACCCAGCTGATCACCCCGCTCGACGAGGGCGAGCCGATCATCGACGGGGTCTCGCAGGGCTGAGTGGCTCCGGTGTTCGGGGGCGCTCGACGGGTGCGGTGAGTGCTCGTCGTCGGCGGTCGTGCGACGGCAGTGTGCTTCGGTGTGCCCGGGCAGCCGGGGGCGCGCAGTGAGCACGGACGACGTACGAGACGACGTACGGACCGACTGGCGCCGCGCGGGCGCCGTCGGGGCCTGTGTCGCGGCGCTCCTCGGGCTGGCGGTCATGATGCGGCCGGACGCTCCGGCCACCGAGATAGAGGTCGTCGGCACCCCTGCGGATCGCGCTCCCAGCGAGGCCACATCCACGCCGCCGGCTCCGCCGGCCGCCGCTGCGCTCCCCGTCGGGGCGGTCCAGGTCGCTTGGCCGGACGGCCCGTCGCAGTCCGCGCAGGAGGCCAGCGCCCAGTCGATACCGGCGGCCGTCGCTGCCCTTCCGCTCGCGGAGCGCATCGAGGTCGAGGAGGGCCTGTGGACCGAGGAGGGGCTGTACGTCACATCAACGCTGCGACGTCTGGGTCAGGATGTCCTCGGTGACGCGGCCGGTGAGCAGTGGATCGACTGGGTGGACGGCAGCTACGCCGAGATCCTGCTCCTCGACCACCGCACGATGGGGGTGGTGCACGCGTGGCCGATCGGCATCTACGCGCTCGGTTCGATCGTGTCCTCACCCGACGCGGTGTACGTGGGCGCGGGCCCGGAGTGCTGTCGGCTCGGCTCCTCCGTCGTGCGCATCGACCGGTCCGACCGCTCGATCGTGATGCGGGTGTTCCCCGCCGGAGAGGGCGTGTCGAACCCCGACGAGCGGGGGCTGCCGTTCCCGTGGGTCGTGCACGAGCCGCTCGACCTCGCACGGCCGTCCCGGCTCGTGGTGACCGACGACGGGCTGTTCTTCGTGGGTGACGGGCTCCTCGAGCTCGACCCCGACACCGGCGCCGTGATCGGGCTCCTCCACGACCGCCAGCACGCGGAGACGTTGGACGGCGTCTACCTGTGGCCGCTCGGTGCCGGCCCCGACGGCACGGTCATCACGCTGGAGGGGGTCGTGGCGGAGCCGCGCACGCTCGCTGCGGTGGACGGCATGCCCAGCCTCGTCGGTGGGGCGGTGTTCCACGCCGAGCAGCTGGGGAACCGGCTCGCCGTGCTGCGTCGGACGGTGGACCGCGCCGGCGACACGACGTTGGACGTGCTCGACGGTGATGGCGTGGTCTCAGCGCAGGTGCTCGACACCGGCTCCAACGCGCTCCACGCGGCGTACGGCGAGGTCGTGCTCACGCGTGGTGGCTGGATGGACCACCTCTCGGAGGCCGGTGGGCTGACGCGCCTGGCCGAGGTGGAGGCGCCGCCCTTCGCCCGCTCCGTCGTCGCCGAGGCGGTCCGGCCGGGGTGGCTCCGGTGGATCGTCGGCTCGACGCTGTACGAGGTCCCGATCCGGTCGTCGACCGCCGACGAGGTGGTCGCTGCGGTCACCGACGAGCTGGCGCGCACGATGCGGATGCTGGTCCGCACCGCGGATCTGCCGGTCGTCGATGGCACGACCGAGGTCGCTGGCGGCAGGGTGGTGCAGCAGCTGCAGCTCGACGGCGCGATCGTCGAGCTGGAGCTGGCCGACGTCGCTCGCTCGCCGCGTGATGCGTTGACGGCGGTCGAGGGGGCGCGCGAGCTGGACGGCGCGCCGGGGGAGTGGCAGCTGGGCATCGGGGAGCTGCCGGCGCCCGGGACCCCGGGTGAGCGCGAGGTCGCAGTGTTGCAGTGTGGGGACGGTCGCATCGTCGCGCGCGTCGTGGCGTCCGACGACGACCTGCCTCGTGACGCCGGCTGGGCCGCGATGGCGGTGACCGAGCTCGTGCCGTGCTGGTCGGGCCTGCTGCCGGACCTGACCTGGGCGCTGAACGCCGAGCTGGTCCGGCTGATCGACGCGGCCGGGCTGGAGATGGGTGGCGGGGACCACGACCAGGGCGTGGCGACGAACTCGATCGAGGTCGACGGGCGCTACCTCGGGCTCCTGCTAGAGGACCTGGGGCCGGACGGCCGGGAGGGCCCGCCGATCTGGGCGGACTTCCGCGACGGCGGGCGCGCCGTCGTGAGCGGCTGGACGCTGCGATGGGACATGTTCAAGCACCACGACGCGCCGGACGACGAGCCGCGTCGCCCAGCCGCCGTGATCCTCTGCGGTGGCTGGTCGCTCAGCGCCTACGGGTCCGGGGTGACGGGCGACGGGCCGGCCGCCGAGGCCGAGCTCGACCGGATGCGTCGTGGGCTGCGCATGCTGGCCGAGGCCTCGCCGTGCGAGTCCGCAGGGTGAGTCGTCTGATGAACACGGGTTGGTCGCCGGACGTGACAGTGTTGGTGTCACGTTGCCGGCGGCGCGTCTAGGCTGCAGCGCATCGCCACCTCGGAGCCCTCGCATGTCCGTCCTCCCGCAGCTGCTCGACGACCTGACGGCCGAGGGGGACGCGCTCGACGTGCTCGTCGCCGAGCTCGATGCAGAGGGTTGGCGCGCCGACACCCCGGCCCCCGGCTGGGACATCGCCACGACCATCGGCCACCTGCTGTGGACCGACCGCATCTCTGTCGTCGCGGCGACCGACGAGGCCGCGTTCCAGGCGGAGGTCGCCGCCCAGTTCACGCCCGAGCTCGGCGCGGATCCGATCGGTGCCCTCGCCGTGCGGACCGCCGAGCTGCCGCCCGAGACGCTGCTGGCGCAGTGGCGCGCCGCGCGCGCCGCGCTGGTCGACGCGCTGAAGGCCGTGCCGGACGGCACGAAGCTGCCGTGGTTCGGGCCGCCGATGTCCGCAGCGTCGATGGCCACGGCGCGGCTGATGGAGACGTGGGCCCACGGGCAGGACGTCGCTGACGCGCTCGGGGTCACCCGCACGCCCACGGCGCGGCTGCGCAACATCTGCCACCTCGCCGTGCGTACCCGGGGCTTCGCGTACGCGATGCACGAGCTCGAGGCACCCACCAGCGAGGTGCGCGTCGAGCTCATCGCCCCCGACGGCGACAGCTGGGCCTGGGGGCCGCAGGACGCCGAGCAGCGGGTCACCGGCAGCGCGCTCGACTTCTGCCTGCTGGCGGTGCAGCGCGTGCACCGCGAGGACACCGACCTGGTCGCCACCGGTGCGGACGCGGACGGCTGGCTCGACGTGATCCAGGCGTTCGCCGGTCCGCCCGGCGCCAAGCGCACCCCGAAGCACGAGGCGGCCTCGTGAGCGACCCCATCCGGATCGCGAACTGCAGCGCGTTCTACGGCGACCGTCTCTCGGCGCTCGGCGAGCAGCTGCGCGGCGGCGAGGTGGACGTCATCACCGGCGACTACCTCGCTGAGCTGACGATGCTGATCCTCGGCAAGGACCGGATGAAGGACCCCACGCTCGGCTACGCGCGCACCTTCCTGCGGCAGCTCGAGGACACCCTTGGCGAGGCGCTCGAGCGCGGCGTGAAGATCGTCGTCAACGCCGGCGGGCTGAACCCGTCCGGTCTGGCCGACGCGGTCCGGACCCTCGGCGGGTCCCTCGGGCTGGACCCGAAGGTCGCGCACGTGGAGGGCGACGACGTGCGCGAGCACGCGGCCGACCTCGGCGTCCCGCACGCGCTGACGGCGAACGCGTACCTCGGCGGCTTCGGCATCAAGGCTGGGCTCGACGCCGGCGCCGACGTGGTGGTCACCGGGCGCGTGACCGACGCGGCGCTGGTGATCGGAGCCGCCGCGTGGCGGCACGGCTGGGCGGCGCAGGACCACGACGCGCTCGCGGGCGCGCTGGTGGCGGGTCACGTGATCGAGTGCGGCTGTCAGGCGACCGGCGGGAACCTGTCGAGCTTCGCCGCGTACGACCTGCTGCGGCCGGGCTTCCCGATCGCGGAGGTCGCGGCCGACGGCAGCAGCGTGATCACGAAGCACGACGGCACCGGCGGCGTGGTGGACGTCGAGAGCGTCACGGCGCAG
>JBFGFG010000021.1:0-14590 GCA_041579655.1 Nitriliruptoraceae bacterium | reverse complement strand
GTCGTCGGTCGCGGACCGCAGCTCGGCGGCCGCGTCCAGCACCTCGGCGAGGCTCGAGTGCTCGGTCGCCAGCGCAGCGATGCGCTGGCCGTCGGCAGCCGCAGCCGGGTCGGCCATCTCGGCCTCGACCTCGCGGTGGCGTGCGGCGAGGTCGTCCAGCCGCCGCTCGAGCACCTCGTCCACGGGTCAGGCCTGCTCTGTGTCCGCGGCCGCGGCCGCGGCGTCGCCGTCGCCGTCAACAGCCGTGCGCTGCTCGGCGGGGACCGTCTCGGCGGTCCCGACCAGCACCGACGGCAGCGCCGGGACGCGACCGGCCAGCGCGGTGGCCGGCACGACGGCCTCGAACGAGCGGATGGCGACCTCGATCTGGTCCCGGTCGGGCTGGCTGGTGGTGATCTTCTGCAGCCACAGGCCGGGCGCGACGAGCGCCTTCACCAACGGGTTCTCGCCGCGGGACGCGCCGAGGCGCAGCCCCTCGTACGCGAGGCCAGCCACGACCGGCAGCAGCACCACGCGCAGCGCGACGTGGTAGCCGACCTTGATGAGGAAGCCGCCCTCGGGCGCTTCAACGAGCACACCGGCGACGGTGTAGACCACCAGCGACAGCAGCATCACCATGATCAGGAAGTTGGTGCCGCAGCGGACGTGGACGGTGGAGTACTTGTCCACGTTCTCGGGCGTGAGCACCTCGTCGTGCTCCCACGCCGCGATCGTCTTGTGCTCGGCGCCGTGGTACTCGAACACGCGCTTGATGTCGCCCATCAGCGAGATCGCGAACAGGTAGCCGATGAAGATCGCGATGCGGACGAACGACTCGACGAGGTGGAAGACGGCCCCGTCGCCGAGCTCGACCGGCAGCAGCGCGTCGAGGCCCTTGGTGGCGGCGGACGGCAGCAGGATGAAGATGCCGATGAACATCACCAGCGCGATGACCAGCGCGAGCGTCGTGGCGGGAGAGCCGAGCTCCTCCTCGCCGTCCTCGGCCTCGAAGGCACGCTCGGCAGCGATGCCGAGGGCCTTGGTACCGATCGCGAGCGAGTCACCGAGCGTGTAGACGCCGCGGATCATCGGCTTGGCCAGCCACGGCCTGCGCTTGGGGAGGTCGCTGATCTCGTGCGTCTCGACCCAGATGGTGTCGTCGGGCTGTCGCACGGCGACGGCCCACGTGTCGGCGCCGCGCATCATCACGCCCTCGACCACGGCCTGGCCGCCGTAGTAGTGCGGCGCGAGCTCGGGGTGCGGGATGTGGCCGGCGTCGTGCTCGCTCACAGGTGGCTCCGTGGTTCTGCGTGGTGCTGTGGTGCGCCGGGCGTCAGGGATGTCGTGAACGACGCCGACGTCCGGACATGCACGACGGGACGGTCACGTGGACCGTCCCGTCGAGAAGTGGAAGGGTCAGGACCCAGCCTTGGCCATACGGCGCTTGAAGCGGTCGACGCGACCACCGGTGTCGACGAGCTTCTGCTTGCCCGTGTAGAACGGGTGGCACTCGTTGCAGAGCTCGAGCGTGGTGGCCTCGACCGTGCCGCGGGTGACGATCTTGTTCCCGCACGAGCACGTGAACGTGGCGGTCTTGTACTCGGGGTGGATGCCCTGCTTCATGATGCGCTCCTCGTCACCCGGCTTCCGGGTGGCTGATGGATGTGGTCGGGAAGGACCCCGACTGGTCTCGCCGCGCCGTTGGCGCCGCATCGGGTCGAACGTGAAGGTCCGCACAACGATGCCGCCGATGCCGGCGGCGAGCGGACAGCGTACCCACGGTGGACAACAGGGTCGACCTGATGCGATGACCGCGCACGCGCGGGCCCATGCGCGTGTCCGGGAAGCGTGACACACCCCGGCGGGGTTCGCTCACCGACGCCCGACCGGAGACCGCAGATGTCCGTCAAGCACTTCACCAACGCCGACCTCGACGCCGCGTGCGACGCGGGTCAGTACGTGCTCGTCGACTTCTACGCCGACTGGTGCGGACCCTGCAAGAGCATGGCCCCGCACTTCGAGGCCGCTGCGAACGGCGACGTCGCGAAGAAGGTCACGTTCGCGAAGATCGACACCGAGCAGGAGCAGCAGCTCGCGCAGGAGGCCGGGATCCGATCGATCCCGACCACCGTGCTGTTCAAGGGCAACGACGAGCTCGGCCGCGTCAGCGGTGCGATGAACCGTCAGCAGATCGAGCAGTTCGCCACCGACCTCATCTGGCAGTCGGAGAACATCTGACCTTCGTCAGCTCTGGAGGTCGGCGAGGGTTCGCACGAGGTTGGCGTCGCCCATCACGCACATCGTGGTGATGGCCGTGGTGTCCCACAGCTCGAGCTCGTCCTTGATCTTGCCGATCGGACCGACCAGGGCCACGTCCTGCACCATCTCCAGCGGGATGGCCTTGGCCGCCTCGTCCTTGCGCTTGTCGCGGTACAGCGTGCTGACCTGCTCGCACACCTCGCCCCAGCCCATCCGCACGAACACGTCGGCGTGGAAGTTGGTGTCCGAGGAGCCCATGCCGCCGATGTACAGCGCC
The DNA here is from genome assembly GCA_041579655.1 of Nitriliruptoraceae bacterium. Classification (GTDB taxonomy): domain Bacteria; phylum Actinomycetota; class Nitriliruptoria; order Nitriliruptorales; family Nitriliruptoraceae; genus JBFGFG01. The sequence continues at coordinate 12,075 of JBFGFG010000021.1, read as the reverse complement.
ATGACGTGGCGCACGAACGCGGCGCCGTCCTCCGGGTCGTCGCACGGGATCACGGGGACCGGGGCGAACACCTCGAAGTCGTCCAGCGTGTGGCGCGCACCCTCGCGGGCGAAGCCCTCGGCGAGCGCCTCGCGGTAGAAGCCGTCGCTCTTGGGCGAGAACCAGAACGGGATCCACGCGTCGGCGATCTCGGCGGCGAGCGCGACGTTCTTCGGGCCCTCCGCCGCGAGCGCGATCGGCAGGTCGCTGCGCAGCGGGTGGACGGTGGACTTCAGCGCCTTGCCGAGCCCCGTGCCGCCGGTGAACGGCAGCGTGATCTGCTTGCCGTCGTAGGTGACCGGCTCGTCGCGGGCGAGCACCTTGCGCACGATGTCGATGTACTCGCGGGTGCGCTCGAGCGGACGCGGGAACGGCTGGCCGTACCAGCCCTCCACGACCTGGGGGCCGGACACGCCGAGCCCCATGATGAAGCGACCGCCGCTGAGGTGGTCCATCGTCATCGCCGCCATCGCGGCGGCCGTGGGCGTGCGGGCGCTCATCTGCATGATCGCGGTGCCCAGACGGAGCCGCTCGGTCGATGCGCCCCACCACGCCAGCGGCGTCAGCGCGTCGGAGCCGTACGCCTCGGCGGTCCACACCGAGTCGAAGCCGACCTCCTCGGCCGCTGCGATCGCCTCCGTCGTGCCCTCGGGCACGCCACGCGACCAGTACCCCGCTGCAAGTCCGAACCGCATCCGTCGCTCCCGTGCTCGAGTTGTGTCCGCGCAGCATGGCACACGGCCGTACTGTCCCCCCAACCGAGCGCCGAGGGCGGTGCCATGAAGCGTGTGACCGTCCGAGGAACAGTCGAACGGCCGATCGAGGACGTGTTCGACTTCCTCCTCGACAACCGCAACGACGAGCGTTGGTGTCCGATGGCGAGCGGCTACGAGCTCGTCGAGGGCGACGCACCGGGCGTCGGCACCGTGTACAGGTATCAGCAGGCCCAGGGACCGGGCATGCCACCGCTCGACAGCTACATGCGCACCACCGTTGCCGAGCGTCCGACCCGCCTCGAGTGGGACAACGCCGGCCGCGGGCTGCGCTACCACGCGACCATCGTCCTCCAGCCAGATGGCGCCACCACGCACGTCCAGCACACCAACGCCGTGTCGCTTCCGAACGTCGCGATGCAGCTCGCCTGGTTCACCGGTGCGCAGCTCATCCTGCGCCGCCAGCTGCGCAACCTCGCCAAGGAACTCGCTCGATGAACGCCCTGCTCGCCACCGAGGCCACCACTCGGTTCGTGTCGCTCGACATCCACGCATGGCAGTGGGGGGCCCTGACCGGCACGATCGTCGTGCTGCTCGTGGCTGACCTGCTGCTCGTGCATCGCACCGCCCACGAGATCACCGTCCGCGAGGCGTTGATCGAGTCAGGCGTCTGGATCGCGATCTCGATCGTGTTCGGCCTGCTGGTCGGCGTGTGGTTCGGCTGGCCGGCCTCGGGTGAGTACTTCGGCGGATACCTCATCGAGAAGTCGCTGTCGGTCGACAACGTGTTCGTGTGGGCCGTGATCTTCAGCTACTTCCGCATCCCGGCGAAGTTCCAGTTCCGCGTGCTGTTCTGGGGCGTGTTCGGGGCGCTGGTGCTGCGCGCGATCTTCATCTTCGCCGGTGTGGCGCTGCTGGAGCGCTTCAGCTGGTTGCTGTACGTGTTCGGCGCGCTGCTGCTGTTCACGGCGTACCGGCTGCTCAAGGACGCCAACCACGAGATGGACCCGGGCGACAACCCGGTGATGAAGGCGGTGCGCCGCTTCATCCCCTCGACGCCGGACCTCGACGGTCAGAAGATGTTCACCCGCGTCAACGGCAAGATGCTCGCGACGCCGCTGTTCGCGGTGCTGATCCTCATCGAGCTGACCGACGTCATCTTCGCCGTGGACTCCGTGCCGGCGATCCTGGCCATCAGCCGAGAGCCGTTCATCGTGTTCTCGGCCAACGCGTTCGCGATCCTGGGCCTGCGTGCGCTGTACTTCGCGCTGGCCGGCATGAAGGACCGCTTCCGCTACCTCGACGAGGGGCTCGCGGGGATCCTGGTGTTCGTCGGGCTCAAGATGCTGCTGCTCGAGGTCTACCACGTCCCCACCGCCGCCAGCCTCGGGATCATCGCGAGCATCCTGACGATCGCGATCGTGACCTCGCTGCGCGCGGACCGACGCGAGCACGCCGGCGAGCCCGTCGTGCCTGACGAGCCCGTGGACGAGGCCATCGACGAGCAGGTCGTCGACGAGCAGGCCGGCACGTGAGGCAGGCCGACCACGCGATCGTCCGGCCGTACGCGCCGGACGATCGTGACGGCGTGCTCGACCTGAACGCCGAGAACGTCCCGGAGGTCGGCGAGCTCGACGGCGCCCGGCTCGCGCTGTTCCACGAGGACGCGCGGGTGACGTTCGACGTGGTCGACCTCGAGGGCAGCATCGTGGGGCTGTTCGTCGGCCTGCCCGAGGGCGTGCCGTACGACAGCGTGAACTACCGCTGGTTCGCCGAGCGTCACGACCGCTTCCACTACGTGGACCGCATCGCCCTCGCCCCGATCGTGCGCGGCGTCGCGCTCGCCGACGAGCTGTACGACCGGTGGGAGGAGCGCGCACGGGCCGCCGGCAGCACGGTGGTGTGCGCCGAGGTGAACACCGTCCCGCGCAACGGCCGGTCGCTCGCGTTCCACGACCGGCGCGGCTTCGCCGAGGTCGCACAGACGGCGCCGTACGGCGGCGACGAGCGGGTCGCGATGCTCGAGCTCGAGCTGCGCTGAGCCGCAGCGCACATCAGCCCTACAGGTCCGCAGCTGAGGCGCCGTAGGGATGGGGTATCCCACGCACCCTTGATGGAGCACCTGATGAACCGCCGCCGCCTCGGCATCCTGACCGCAGCAGTCGTCGCCAGCCTGACGATCCTCCCGATGTCGGGGGCCGCCGCAGCTGAGCCGCTGGCCGTCGGCGCGTACGACCTGGTGCTGGACGGCAAGGCCCTGTCGATCTCCATCGGCGAGGACGGCACGCCCTCGATCGAGGCCGAGGACGGCCTCATCGTGCTGCTGTCCTACGACGAGCTCGGCCGGGTGCTGGACGTCGTGCGCGTCGAGACGCCCGACGGCGCCTACGAGCTCGACGTGGACGTCGCGAGGGACGGTTCCTACACCCAGAGCGTGACGGCGATCGGTGACGACGAGGTCACCGACGAGGACGTCCTCGTCGACGAGGACGCCAGCGAGCCCGTCGTCGAGGACAACGCGTCCGAGGACGAGCTGCTCGACGAGGACGTCGACGCGTCCGACGACGATGCATCCGACGACGAGGACGAGGACGAGCTTGACACCGAGGAGCTCGAGGAGCGCCACGGCGCGATCGTCTCGACCGTCGCCCACTGCAGCCCCCGCGGTCGCACGGCGAAGGACGGCGGCTGGCCCAACCACGGCACGTTCGTCAGCGCGGCCGCGAACGGCCTGCCGCTTGAGGTGACCGTGACCGACCCGACCACCGGGGAGCCCACCACGATCAGCGCCGACCTGAGCACGCTCGCCGGCGCGGAGGCGATGTGCGCCGCGATCGCCGAGCACCAGGCCGCCGTCGCTGCCAGCGATGTCGAGGGTGACACCAAGGCGGACGCGAAGGCCGAGAAGCAGGCCCAGAAGCAGGCGGCCAAGGACGCCAAGAAGGCGGCCAAGGACGGTTCGTCGGACGACGCCGACGAGCAGGACGAGGCCGAGTCGAACGAGGACGAGTCGGACGACGCCAAGAGCTCCAGCAAGAAGTCCGGCAAGAAGTCGGGCAAGTCCGACAAGGCGTCGAAGAAGGGCGCCAAGTCGTCCGACGACGACTGACCAACAACGCTCGCCCAGCGGACGGCAGCTCAAGGTCCGGCGTTCTCTCGCCGACATCTTGAGCAGCCTCCCCTATGCCCGGACACCGCCCAATGGACCGCCCGAAGATCGCGCTCGTCGCTTCAGGGCTGCTCGCTGTCCTGATGCTGGCGACCATGGCCGGCGCGTGGGCTGCCGAGCCGCTGGGGCCCGGGACCTACGAGCTGCGGATCGGCAACAAGACCGCCAGCCTCGAGATCGACGCCTTCGGTGTGCCGTCCGTGGTCGCGGACGACGGCGTGGTGGTGGCGCTGGAGCGCGACGCGCTCGGGCGCGTCACCGACGAGCTGCTGGTCCAGACGCCCGAGGGTGTGTACGGCGTCGAGCTCGACGTCCAGCGCGACGGGGTGTACGCACAGATCGACAACGGTGAGCGCCCGCGCCGCAGCGGACGCACGGCCACCGCCGACATGGCGCATGCCCGGGCCCACAGCCAGGCGATCGTGACCGTCGTGACCGCCTGCGCCCCGCAGGGCGCCGAGGCAGAGTCGCTCGGCTGGCCCTCGGCGGGCACGGTGCTCAGCGCCGCGACCAGCGGTCTGGTGCTGGAGATCGACGCGCGTCACGAGCAGACGGGCGAGCGCACCGAGCACCGCTTCGACCTCAGCACCCTCACAGGCGCGTACGAGCTGTGCGCCGCGGTGCTGCCGGAGGCCCAGCAGGGCAGCGGCGACGCGACCGTGCGGCCGGACGCCGGCCGCTGACGGCCGAGGTCCCGCCGTTGGTCAGCTCGAGAGGCCCGCGAGGAACGCGGCGTTGTCGTCGGTGGCCTTGAGCGACTCCAGCAGCGACCCGAGGGCGGCGCTGGGCTCCATCTCGGCCCACTCACGGCGGAGCTTCCAGACGGACTCGAGCTCGTCCATGTCCCGCAGCAGCTCCTCGCGGCGCGTGCCCGAGCGGGTCACGTCCACGGACGGGAAGCCGCCGGGGGTGTTGCCGGTCAGGAGGCGGGCCTCCATGTTGCCAGCGCCCTTGAACTCCTCGAGGATGGCCGCGTCGGCCTCGGAGCCGGTGTCGATGAGCGCCGTGGCGATGATCGTCAGCGAGCCGCCCTCCTCGAGGTTGCGCGCGGCGCCGAACAGACGCTTGGGGGCCTGGAGCGCGCCCGCGTCCATCCCGCCGGCCATCGTGCGGCCGGCGCTGGTCACGGACATGTTGTACGCGTGCCCGAGCTTGGTCAGCGAGTCGAGCAGCACCACGACGTCGTGGCCGCGCTCGACGAGTCGCTTCGCGCGCTCGATCGCGAGCTCGGCGACGGCGGTGTGGTCCTCGGCCGGGCGGTCGAACGTCGAGGCGATGACCTCGCCCTCGATGGAGCGCTGGAGGTCGGTGACCTCCTCGGGGCGCTCGTCGACGAGCACCGCCATCACGTGCATGTCCGGGGCGTTGGCCTCGATCGCCTGGGCGAGCATGCGCACCAACGTGGTGCTGCCGCCCGCACGGGGCGCGACGACGAGGCCGCGTTGCCCCTTGCCGATCGGGGCGACGAGGTCCAGCACGCGCATCGCCTGCGGGCCGCCGTCGCTCTCGAGGTGGATGCGCTCGTCCGGGAAGACGGCGGTCAGCTCCTCGAACAGGTCGCGATCGCGCAGGAGCGGGTCGTGCTCGTTGGAGACCTGGACGCCCTCGCACGTCTCGAGGCGCGCGAGCGCCGGGAACTTGTCGTTGCCCTTGTTGAAGCGCACCGGCCCGCCGAGCAGGTCGCCGCGACGGAGGTTGAAGCGCCGCACGTAGGACTGCGAGACGTAGACGTCCTTGGGACCGGAGACGTAGCCGCTGGTGCGCAGGAAGCCGTAGCCCTCCGGGAGCAGGTCGAGCACGCCCGAGCGGATCTCGAGGTCGTCGTCGCCACCGTTGCCGCCACGGCTGCGGTTGCGGCTGCGGTTGCGGTTGCGGTTCGCGTCGTCACCGTCGTCGCCGCGCTTGTCGTCATCACGCTTGGCGTCGCGACCGGCGTCGCGGCCACGACCGCCGTCGCGGTCGGTGTCTCGGTCCGCGTCGCGATCCGCGACGCGCTCGGGCTGGCGCACCTTGACGGGCTCGTCGCGCTGCTCGCGCTCGGCCACCGGACGCCCTCCGCGGGCGCGTGCACGACGGCGCTCGATGACCTCGTCGCGGGCCCGACGCCCGGAGGACTCCGCCCCGTCGTCGCTGTCGCCAGAGGCGTCGTCGTCGGATGCCTCGTCGGAGGCATCGCTGTCGGACTCGTCGTCGGAGCCCTCGTCGTTGGAGCCGTCGTCGCCCGAGCCGTCGTCGCCCGAGCCCTCAGCGGAGTCCTCGCTGGTGGTCGTGTCGGCGCTGTCGGCACTGTCGCCGCTCTGGCCGTCGTCGCCCTCGGCCGCGTTCACCTCACCCATGATGCGGTCGATGAGGTCGGCCTTGCGCAGGCGGCCGACGCCGGTGAGGCTGAGCGAGCTGGCGATCTCGCGCAGGTCCCCGACGGGCTTGCGCTCGAGCGTGCTGCGATCCATGTGGGGATGTCTCCGGGGTCGCGGACAGTCATGTCCGCAGCGGGTCGCACGCGATGGCGCACGATGCCGTCGTTCGACGGCGAGCAGGTGACGACGTCCAGACAGGACGAGGTCGGAGCCGCACGGCAGCGAGGCTGCCTGCCGGAGGGGCGGCGTCTTTCGGCGGAGGCCGGAGGTGACGCTGTCCCGCTACCGATCGGTGCGGGGAACTGATGCCTTCACTGTAGCGAGCGCAACGGGCACACCGCGCAGTCCGAACCGCCGGAAACGCCGCATCCACCCGGGATGCAGGCGATGACGCCCGCCTTGTCCCAGTCCAGCACGAGCACCTCGTGATCACGGCTTGCGGCCAGCGCACGGACGGCGTCCAACGCCGCCTCGTCACGCAGCCCGACAGCGACCGCGACGGTCGGACCTGCGCCGGAGAGCCACGCGTGGTGCCCGTCCGCGCGCAGCGCGGCCATCAGCTCGGCGGCGACCGGCATCACCTCGGCGCGCGGGGGCTCGTGGAGCCTGTCCCCCGCCAGCGTCGGGTCGACCGGCCAGGCGCCCAGCAGCCCGCCGAGCACGTGCCCGGCACGCGCGGCCTGCGCCGCGACGTCCGGCGTGCTGAGCTGGTCGGGCACGACGCCACGCGCCTCGCTGGTCAGCTGGCGCGTCGCGGGGACCAGCATCACCGGCCGCGTGGTGGCCGGTGGTGGCGACAACCGGACCACGAAGCGGCCGTCGTCTCGCGGAGCGCAGGCCACGAGCCCACCGTGGACCGCCGGCGCGACGTTGTCGGGGTGCCCCTCGATCTCGGTGGAGAGCTCGGTCAACGCGGTGTCGCCGACCTGCTCGACGTCGGCGTCGGGCGCCACGGAGGGATCCGCCCCGGCCAGCGCGCGGGCGATCGCGAGCCCGCCGATGATCGCGGCGGACGAGGAGCCCATGCCGCGAGCGAGCGGGATCGGGTTGTGCACGTGCAGCGTCACGTCCGGCACGTCCCACCCGAAGCGCTCGCACGCCGAGACCAGCGACGCCCACACGAGGTTGTCCTCGCCGGTCGAGACCTCACCGGCACCCTCGCCGTGGGTCACCACGCGCGCACCGTCCGGCGAGCGGTCCGTGGCGCCGACGACCACGCGCAGCGACACGGCCGCGCCGAACGCGTCGTAGCCCGGGCCGAGGTTCGCGGAGGTCGCGGGGACCGAGACCGCCGTGCGCACGGTCACGCCAGGTCCAGCAGCTCGGCCGCCCGGTCCACGTCGACCGGGATCGTGATCGGGATCTTGGCGCCGAGCACCGCGACGTCGGGGTCCTTCAGGCCGTGTCCGGTGAGCACGCAGGTGATGACCTGGTCCTTCCCGAGCTGGCCCGCCTCGTGCATCTGCAGCAGGCCCGCGACCGAGGACGCGGAGGCCGGCTCGCAGAACACGCCCTCGAGCGCGAGCCGGCGGTAGGCGGCGAGGATCTCGTCGTCGGTGACGGCCCGGATCGAGCCGCCGGACTCGTCGCGGGCCTCCTCGGCCTGCTGCCACGAGGCCGGGTTGCCGATGCGGATCGCGGTGGCGATGGTCTCGGGGTGCTCCACGACAGCGCCGTTGACGATCGGGGCTGCGCCGGCCGCCTGCCACCCGCGCATCACCGGCAGCTGGTCGATGATCCCGTCCTCGTGGTACTCGCGGTAGCCGCGCCAGTACGCGGTGATGTTGCCCGCGTTGCCCACGGGCATGAAGTGCACGTCCGGGGCGCGGCCGAGCTGGTCGCAGATCTCCCAGGCACCGGTCCGCTGGCCGTCGATGCGGTACGGGTTGACCGAGTTGACCAACGTCACCGGGTAACGCTCGTCGAGCTCCACGCACATCTTCAGCGCGTCGTCGAAGTTGCCCTCGATCTGGATGACGCGGGCGCCGTGGACGATGGCCTGCGCCATCTTGCCGACCGCGATCTTGCCGGCCGGCACGATCACGCCACACACCATCCCGGCGTGACCGGCGTACGCGGCTGCCGCGGCCGAGGTGTTGCCGGTCGAGGCGCAGATGACCGCCTTCGCGCCCTCCTCCGCAGCCTTCGTGATCGCCATGGTCATGCCGCGGTCCTTGAAGGACCCGGTTGGGTTGGCCCCGTCGAACTTCAGCCACACCTCGTTGCCGGTCAGCTCCGAGAGTCGGGCCGAGTAGATCAGCGGGGTGCCACCCTCTCGCAGGGTCACGACCGGGGTGTCGGGACCGATCGGCATGCGATCGCGGTACTCCTCGATGATCCCGCGCCACACGTGGGCTCCGGACGACCGGGGTGCTGCTGTGGTCGGTGTCGTGACATCGCTCATGCGCTCACCTCGGACTCGACGCGGATGACGGACGGGACGGCGCGTACGCCCTGGGTGGTGGTCTGCAGGTCCAGCACCGTGGCCTGGAGCGCGGCCTCGAGCGCGCGGTGCGTGACGATGACCAGCTCCATGCCGGCGTCGGTCTCGTCCTGCAGCACCTGCGCGATGGACACCTCGTGACGGCCGAAGGTGCGCGCCACCTCGGCGAGCACGCCGGCCTCGTCCTCGACGTCGATGCGCACGAAGTACTGGGTCGAGATGGTCTCGATCGCCCGCACCGGACGGTCAGCGTGCCGCGAGATCACGGGCGCGGTGGTGCCGCGCACGAGGTTGCTGGCCGCCTCGACGATGTCGCCGACGACGGCGCTGGCGGTCGGCAGCGAGCCGGCCCCGGGCCCGTAGAACATCAGCTCGCCGGCCATCTCGGCCTCGACGAACACCGCGTTGTACGCGTCGTCGACGCTCGAGAGCGGGTGGTCGGCCGGCAGGAACGTCGGGTGGACGCGCACCGAGACCTCGCCGTGCTCGTCCGCCGCGATGCCCAGCAGCTTGATGACGTAGCCGAGCCGCGCGGCGACCTCGATGTCGCGCGCGGTGACGTCCGCGATGCCCTGACGGAACACGTCGTCGCCGGGCACCACCGTGTCGAACGCGATCCCAGCGATGATCGCCGCCTTCGCGGCCGCGTCATGCCCGTCGACGTCCGCCGACGGGTCCGCCTCGGCGTACCCGAGCGCCTGCGCCCGGGCCAGCACGTCGCTGTAGCTGGCGCCCTCGTTCGACATGCGCGTGAGGATGTAGTTGGTGGTCCCGTTGAGGATGCCGATGACGCGGCGCACCCGGTCCCCCGCCAGCGAGGTCCGCAGCGGGCGCACGATCGGGATGGCGCCGGCGACGGCCGCCTCGTACAGCAGGTCCACGCCCGCGGCCTCGGCGGTGGCGTGCAGGTGGGCGCCGCGCTCGGCGATGAGCGCCTTGTTCGCGGTGACCACCGGCTTGCCGGCGCGCAGCGCGGCCTCGACCAGCTCGCCGGCGCGCTCGATGCCGCCCATCACCTCCACGACCAGGTCGATGTCGTCGCCGGTGGCGACGGCCATCGCGTCGTCGGTGACCTCCACGTGCTCGGCCAGACCACGGTCCCGGGTGGTGTCGCGCACGGCGACACGCACGATGCGGAGCTCGGCGCCGACGCGCGCGGCGAGGTCGTCTGCGAGGCCGTCGAGGGTGCGGGCGGTGCCGGATCCGACGACCCCACACCCCAACATCCCGATGCGGATGATGTCCACTGCTGCTCCATCACGGAAGGGCGGCGAGCCTACCGAGGGGCCATGTCGCCTCAGCCGCGACGCTCCAGCACGCTGAGGCGTGCGTCGACGCGCCACCCCGCCTCCAGCAGCGGCTCCTCGAGGCTGGCGTCGGCGAGCGTCGCGACGAGCGCGCGCGGGAACGCGGCGAGGTGGGCGTCCAGCAGCGCCGCCACCATCGTGGACGCGATGCCCAGCCGACGGTGGGCGGGATGGACGATCACGTCGGTGATGACGGCGAGGCCGGCGTGGTCCTGCCCCACCTCGACGCGTGGCTCCCACACCAACGTCGCGGTGCCGACCGGGGTGCCGAAGCGCTCGGCCCGCACGATCCGGGCACGGCCCAGCGCGACGAGCTGCCGCTGGCCGGCGACCCACCAGCGCAGCCGGTCGTCCTGCCCGCCGCGCGCGCGGTCGTCGTCCTCGCCGTGGGCGTCCTCGGCGTCGCCCGCAGCGTGGCGGTGCAGCACGCTCACCGCGTGCCAGCCCCGGTCGTCGGTCGGCGCCCCGAGGTGGATGTCGTCGCGGCGCGGCCACGCGGCGGGCGTGCCGACGGGCTCGTCGAGGACGGCGCTGACCAGCGCCGACACCGCGACGTCAGCGCGTGCGACGGCCGCGTCGTGCAGCTGCCGGTCGTGGTGCACGACGGCCCGCGGCGTGGTCTGCGGGTGCCCGAAGCGCCGCGCCGCGTCGTCGAGCACCTCGTCGAGCTGGTCGACCCGCACCGGCTCGCGGTGGTGCACCGCGTTGCCCACGCCCGCGTCGGGCCGGTCCTGGGTGCGCAGCACGGTGACGCCGGGCAGCCGCACGGGGCGCATGTCGAGGCCGGCAACGGCCTCGAGCACGTCAAGCGGGTCGACCGTGGTCACGTGCGCTCCTCGAAGGCGGTGGTGACAGGAGGCCGAACGGTACGCGACGTGCTACGCATGCCACCCCGCCCGCCACCAGCCACACCCGGAGTCCTCGTGAGCATCCTCGACCGCTTCAAGCTCGACGGCAAGGTCGCCATCGTCACCGGTGCGTCCTCCGGTCTGGGCGTCGCGTTCGCCCAGGCGCTGGCCGAGGCCGGCGCCGACGTCGCGATCGGCGCGCGTCGCGTGGACCGCCTCGAGGAGACCAAGGCGCTGGTGGAGGCCGCCGGCCGACGCTGCTACAGCGCCCCGCTGGACGTCACCGACCCGGACCGGTGCCGCGACTTCGTCACCGAGGCGCACGAGGCGCTCGGTCGCGTCGACATCCTGCTCAACAACGCTGGCGTCGGCACCGCGTACCCCGCGTCGAAGGAGACGCCGGAGCAGTTCAAGCAGGTCATCGACGTCAACGTGCAGGGCGTCTACTGGATGGCGCAGGCCGCCGGCGCCGTGATGGAGCGCGGTGGCGCGATCATCAACCTCGGCTCGGTGCTGGGCGAGATGCACGGGTTCCTGCCGCAGGCGGCCTACTCGGCGTCGAAGGCCGCGCTCGTCGGCCTCACCCGCGACCTGTCGCACCAGTGGGCGGGGCGCAAGGGCATCCGCGTGATGTGCCTCGAGCCCGGCTTCTTCCCGTCCGAGATGTCCGACGAGATCCCCGACATGGTCGCGGAGGGCGTGAAGCAGTTCACCCCGCTCGGCCGCTTCGGTGACCCGATGGAGCTCGCGGCCGCCGCGGTGTTCCTCGCCAGCGACGCCGCCAGCTACGTCACCGGCAGCACGCTCAAGTGCGACGGCGGCATGGTCGGCCACTGACCGACCACGTCGGTCAGCCGGCCGGCTGGGGCTCGAGGGTCGCGGAGCGGCGGGTGCGCTGGACCGTGAGGGTGGCGATCACCAGTGCCAGCGAGCCCATGATCGTGGCGTTGGTCGCCAGCAGCGGCTGGCCGTCGAGCAGCCCGTAGGCCACCCACACGGCCTGGTTGCCGGCGAGGATGAGCCACGTCGCCACCGAGACACCGGTCGGGTTGGGCGTGCGCACGACCTCCAGCAGTTGCGGGGTCAGCTGCGTGGTGGTCACCACGATCGCGACCAGCCCGGCCGCGGTGGAGCCCAGCGCGAGCGCCGCGGTGCCCGACACCACCAGCACCACCAGCGCGAACTGCAGCGAGCGGCGG
>JBFGFG010000020.1:0-15136 GCA_041579655.1 Nitriliruptoraceae bacterium | reverse complement strand
TCGCCGGGCAGGACCTCGACGCCGCCGCACGTGTGAACGTCGACGGCACCCGCGCGGTGCTCGACGCCGCCCAGCGGGCGGGCGTCACCCGGGTCGTGCACGTCAGCACCACCAGCGTGGTCGCCGAGCACGCCCCGGTCGTCGACGAGCAGGCGGAGCTGGTCGACGACGACGCCGGCCCCTACAGCGTGACCAAGCGCGACGGCGAGGACGTCGTGCGCGCCTCGCAGGCGGCCGGGCTCGAGGCCGTCATCCTGCGCCCGCCCGCCGTGCTCGGGTGGGGCGCGACCTCCACCTGGGGCCAGAAGGTCCCCACGATGCTAGCGGCGGGCGAGCTGCCGTGGACGCGCGATCCCCGCGACCACCTCGGCTGGGTGCACGTGGACGACTTCGCCGACGCGGTGCTGCTCGCGCTGAGCGCCGACGCCGCCGTAGGCCGCACCTACGTGGTCGCCAACGGCGCCGTGACATGGGGCGAGTACCTCGGGGAGGTGCGCTCGTGGTTCGACGACGCGCCGGACCCGCTCGTCGAGGCGGACGAGGCACCCGCGCCGCGCCGGTGGGACGCTGGGCTCGCCCGCGAGGAGCTCGGATGGACCCCGCGACGCACCTTCCGCGAGGCGATGCGCGAGGCGTGCGTGCACCACACGGCCGTCTGAGGACCGAGGTCAGGCGTCAGGCTGCCAGCAGCTGCTCGACGCGGGCCGCGACCATGTCGATCGCGACCTCGTTACGACCGCCCCGCGGGACGATCACGTCGGCCCAGCGCTTCGACGGCTCGACGAACTCCAGATGCATCGGTCGCACCCGCTGCTCGTAGGCGTCCAGCACCGACTCCGGAGTGCGACCGCGCTCGCTGATGTCGCGACGCAGCCGTCGCAGCAGCCGCACGTCGTCGTCGGCGTCGACGAACACCTTCACGTCCAGCCGCGACCGGGTCGCCGCGGCCGCGAACAGCAGGATCCCCTCGACGATCACGACGGGCGCCGCGGCCACGGTGTCCGTGCCGGGCAGACGGGACCACGACGCGTAGTCGTAGCGCGGCGTCTCGACGGGCATGCGCCCGGCGAGCGCGTCGAGGTGGGCGAGGAACAGCGTGTCGTCGAACGCGTCCGGGTGGTCCATGTTGGTCGCCCGCCGCTCGTGCATCGGCAGGTGCGACAGGTCCGCGTAGTAGTTGTCGTGCCGCAGCACCGCCACACGGTCGCGCCCGACCCGGTCCAGCAGCCGGTCCACCACCGTGGTCTTGCCCGAACCCGACCCACCGGCCACGCCGAGCACCACCACGCGACGTCCGAGTCCATCGACCGGCGCCACCATCGTGTCGAGCGTCACAGCGCACCTGCCGCGACACCCGCAGCGATGGTCGCGGCGTGCTCGTGCGCCTGCGCCAGCATGGAGGGCTCCAGCGGGCCGACCAGCAGCAGCGGAGGTCGCGCCTCCCGCCAGCCGAGCCCGGTGCAGATCCTGGTCACGTCGCGCACGGTGCCTGTCCCGTCGTTGCCCGCCTTGACCACCAGCGCGAACGGCCGGTGGACGCCGCGTTCGCGCAGCGGGTTGTAGGTGGTGTCGAACGCGTGCTTGAGGCCGCCTGCCATCGTCCCGAAGTGCTCGGCGGTGCAGAACAGCACCGCGTCGGCGTCGGCGATCGCGTCGGCGTCCACCACCAGCGCCTCGGCGTGCCTGACGGTGAGGTCACCGACGACCTCCGCGGCTTCCTGCGCACCGGCGAGCAGCGACGCGACGACCTCACGGGTCGACGCGCCGTTGGCGTGGGTGACGAGCAGCAGCGTGGGCACGGACACAGGGTGGCACGTCACGGGACGCACGGCCCGCGGGCTGGCGTTAGCGTCCATCGAAGCGTCATCCGCGACCTCGGGACACCGCATGTCCAGCACTGCCCGCTCGTCCTCGCTGCAGCTGCTGCGCCGTGGCCTGGTCGTGGTGCTGCTGCTGGCGCTGCTCGCGACCGTCGGGGTGGCCTGGTACTTCGCCGACCAGCTCACCGTGCCGCCGACGTTCGGTCCGTGGGACCGTGACACCGTGGTGCTCGACGTGCGCGGCGACGTGCTGGACCTGCCGGCCGAGGGCTTCGCCGCCCAGGCCGGACGCTGGGGGCTCGAGCTCCCCGACGACGGTCACGTGGTGCTCGTCGAGCAGGTCGCGCTCACCGACGAGGTCGCGAGCTGGCGCTTCGAGGACGCGCAGGGCGACGGCCCCACGCCGGACGACCCGGCCCGCGTCGACGAGTACGCCTACCAGGGCGACCCGTCCGTGCTCGGCCTGCCGTTCGAGGAGATCGCCGTGGACGGGCCGCTCGGCGACCTCCCCGCGTGGTGGGTCCCCGGCGACGGCGAGCCGGACGGCACCGTGGTGTTCGTGCACGGGCACAGCGCGACGCGTCAGGAGTCGCTGCGGTTCCTGGGCCCCATCGTCGGGGCCGGCTGGAACGTGCTGGTGCTGAGCTACCGCGGCGATGACGGCGCACCCGCGCTGGTCGACGACCGCGTCCGCTTCGGCACCCAGGAGTGGGAGGACGTCGACGCTGCGATCGCGTACGTCGATGCTCGCTCCCCCGGTCCGCTGGTGCTGTTCGGCTCCTCGATGGGAGGCGCGATGGTGGCCCAGACGCTCGACCGCTCGCCGTTGGCGGAGACGGTGGACGGTGTGGTGCTGGACTCCCCGTTGCTGTCGATGGACGTGCTGCTGGGCCTGCAGGCGGAGCTGAACGGCATCCCGTCGTGGGCTGCCCCGGTGGTGCTGCCCGTGGTGCAGCTGATCGCCGACGTGCGCTTCGGCATGGACTCGTCCGGCCTCGAGCAGACCGAGGACGACGGCACGTTCGACGTGCCCGTGCTGCTGTTCCACGGCGATGACGACGGCTACGTCCCGTTCGAGAGCTCCGAGGAGTTCGCCGAGGCGTCCGCGCAGGTCACGTGGGTCCGGGTCCTCGACGCCGGCCACGTCCGCAGCTGGAACATCGACCCTGAGGCGTACGACGCTGCGCTGGTCGCCTTCCTCGACCAGGTGGTGGACGCATGACGACAGCGACCGAGCAACCGACCATCGCCCCGACCCCGGCCCGCACCCCGTACCGCCGCATCGTGCGCCGCTTCCGCACGCACAAGGCGCGCGTGGCGGTGGTCGTGACGTTGGTGCTGGTGACGGCCGCGATGGGTGTGGTGAACCCGCTGCTGCTGCAGCGGCTGTTCGACGACGGGCTGTTCGTGGACGGCGGACCGAACGTGCGGCTGTCGCTGGTGCTGCTGGCGTGGATGACGGCGATTCCGCTTGCGAGCTCGGTGCTCGGGCTGGCGCAGACCTACCTCGCCACCGACGTCGGCCAGAAGGTGATGCGCGAGCTGCGCGACGACCTGTACGCCCACCTGCGCGAGCTGCCGCTGTCGTTCTTCACCGGCACGCGCACCGGCGAGATCCAGTCCCGGCTGTCCAACGACGTGACGGCCGTCTCGGGCGTGGTGACCAACACCGCGTCCACGATCCTGTCGACGGTCGTCACCGTGCTGTCCGCGATCGTCGCGATGCTGTTCCTCAGCGTGCCGCTGACGATCCTGTCGGTGGCGATCCTGCCGGTGTTCATCCTGATGGCCCGGCGCGTCGGCGAGCAGCGCCGAGCCGTGGCCAAGGAGGCGCAGGAGTCGACCGCCGCGATGACGTCGATCACCGAGGAGACGCTCTCGGTCAGCGGCGTGCTGCTGAGCAAGGTGTTCGGTCGCAGGCAGGCCGAGACCGAACGTTTCCGCGAGGAGTCCGCGCGCCTGGCCACCACGGCGCTGCGTCGCGAGATGATCGGCAACGTGTTCTTCACGCTGGTGCGGACGTTCTTCACGCTGGCACCGGTGCTGATCTACGCGGCCGCGCTGTGGGTCGCCACCCGCGCCACCGGCTCGACGATCACGGCCGGCACGGTGGTCGCGTTCACGACGCTGCAGAGCCGGATCTTCTTCCCGGTCGTGCAGCTGTTCCAGGTCGCCGTCGAGCTGCGCACGAGCCTCGCGATGTTCGACCGGATCTTCGAGTACCTCGACGTCGAGCCCGACATCGTCGACGCGCCCGACGCGGTCGCGCTGCCCCGAGAGGCTGTCGAGGGCCACGTCGTGTTCGAGGACGTGCGCTTCACCTACCCCGAGACCCGGGCACAGCAGCGCGAGGGTGTGACCCCGACACCCGCTCTGGAGCGCATCTCGCTGCACGTGAAGCCGGGCGAGCTGGCTGCGTTCGTCGGACCCTCGGGTGCTGGCAAGACCACGCTGGTGTCGCTGGTGCCGCGGCTGTACGACGTCGACGCCGGGCGCGTGCTGATCGACGGCCACGACGTGCGCGACATCACGCTCGACAGCCTCGCGGACGTGGTGGGCTACGTGACCCAGGAGTCGACGCTGTTCCACGCATCGATCCTCGACAACCTGCGCTACGGGCACCCCGAGGCCGAGCTCGACGAGGTGGTCGAGGCCGCGAAGGCAGCGCAGCTGCACGACTGGATCAGCACGCTGCAGGACGGCTACGACACGATCGTCGGCGAGCGCGGGACCCGGCTCTCGGGCGGGCAGAAGCAGCGGCTCTCCATCGCGCGCGTGATCCTGTCCGACCCGCGCGTGCTGATCCTCGACGAGGCCACCAGCGCGCTGGACACCGAGTCCGAGCGGCTGATCCAGGCGGCGCTCGAGCCGCTGATGGCCACGCGCACGACGCTCGCGATCGCGCACCGGCTCTCCACGATCCTCAACGCCGACACCATCCACGTCGTGGACGCCGGCCGCATCACCGAGAGCGGGCCGCACGAGGAGCTCGTCGCGCTCGGCGGGCGCTACGCACGGCTGTACGACGAGCAGTACGGCGGCGGCGCCGTCGAGGCGTTCTGCGAGGACGGGGTCGTGCTGCGCGGCGGGACCACGGTGCGCACGGGGCTGGTCGCGTCGTGAACGACGAGCTCGAGGACGACGAGGTCTGGATCGAGCAGGTCGGCCCGGACCCGAAGCTGCTGGTGCTGCTGGTCGCGGTGTTGGTCGCGGCCGCCGTCGCGATCGTGTTCACCCGCGGCCCCGGCACGGGCGGACAGGTGACGTTGGGCTCGCTGGAGTCGGTGTCCCAGCAGGCTGCCGGCGGCCCGCTGTACATCGCCGAGCTCCCCCACCTCGTCGTGATGCGCACCGACACGCCCACGCCGATCTACGACGCCCGGTGGGGCCAGGCCACCGGCAGCATCCTGCTGACGCCGTTCGAGCAGCTGGTCGTGCTGGTGCTGGCCGACCCCAAGGACGGCGCGCCGCTGACGTGGTGCCCGGCCCGCGACGTGTTCGAGCACCCGGACGGTGCACGGCTGTACGGCGCCGACGGCGCGCTGCTGGCCGGCGACGGCCGCCGCGGCATGGACCGCCGCGCGCTCGGTGTCGTGGCCGCCGGCGTCGTACGCATCGACGACGACCGCTGGGTCTCCGGCATCCCACGCCGCACCACCGACACGTCGTTCGAGGTCCGAGGCCCGAGCTGCCTGCCGTGAAGGGACAACGATGCCCCGCGCGTTGAGCACGGGGCATCGTTGAGCAGGGCTGGTCAGAAGTTCCAGATCAGGTCGAGGAAGTCGTCCCGCTCGTTGCGTGCCCGGAAGTTCAGGTTCTCACCCGGAAGGCTGGGGCTGCTGGCGCCCACGTTCCCGTGGTCGTAGCGGCACCGGTAGCTGCAGTCGAGGTCGTAGTCCCGGAAGGTCGTGCGGCCGTACGCGCCGTTGCTCCCGTAGCCCCACTCGCTGAAGTAGTCGAAGTCGGCACCCCGGCGGCGGTCGTCGTGGCGGTCCACCTCGTACCACTGGAAGCCGCAGCTCTGGCACGACGACGAGTAGCCGTGGGTCGACCGGCTGGAGTAGCTGTGGTTCTGGGTCTGGTTGAAGTACACCGCGCCGTCCAGCAGGTGCTCGGTCACCGTGAAGGTGCCGAAGTCGGTCCCGTCGTACGAGCGTGGGTACTCGAGGGTCCGCACGGTGTCGCCTGTGCTCGGCACACCGTCACCGTTGGTGTCGAGCAGCTCGGCGACGAGGCGCTGGTTCCCGTCGGCGTCCGTGCTGACGGCCTGGACCAACGCGATCCGCACCGGCACGCAGTCGGCGTCGAACACGAAGCCGTCCTGCCCGGGCACCGCGTCACCCACCATGCCGTCACCGTGGTTCTCGCGGTGCGCTCGCTCGGCGTTCACCGAGACGCTGATCGCATGGAACTCGCCCGCCGCCTCGGCGTGGCAGAGCTCGACCTTGGCAGGCTTCTCAGCCGGCTTGGCCGCCACGAGGCCCAGCGCCAGCAGCCCGATCGCGCCGACCCCCACGACCCGTCGAACCGCTGAACCTGCGTGACCCGTGCTCCACATGTGATGCCCTCGTCCGTGCTGACCGTCCGTCAGCAACGCGACCAGTCGTAGCGGCCACATGGACGGGTGGCTACCCAGAGTGGCGGACTTGGCCACTAATCGTCACGAATGACTAGGTGGCCCGGCCCGAACAGGCCATGCGAACACCCGACGGGCGTTCGTCCAGTGCGGCCACCTGACTACGGGATGTTGGTCCAGGACGAGCTGTAGCGACCGGCCAGCGAGGCGCCGAGCTGGTTCAGCGAGGACTTGTGCGCAGCGCTCGTGAGGTCGACGTCCGCTATGCCGAAGAACCCCATCGCGCCGTTGAGGTTGTAGCCGTCGAGGTCTGGGTATCCGCCGATGATCAGGTCGCTCTGGCGCGCGTACGAGATCAGCTCACCTGTCGCGACCGGGCTCCCTCCACCGAGGTAGATCCGCGAGTTCTGACCGTCGTAGACGAACACCGCGAGCCGCACCTCGTTGATCGGCGGCGTCGGGGCGTTGACGGTCTTCTGCCCTGCGAAGGTCGTCACGTTCGATGCGTTCTCCCAGGCCGCCTGCTGGGTGCAGCAGATCCCATCGGTGCGCTCGAACAGGTAGCTGTGGCCGCTGTCCCGCCTGTACGCGATGATGTACGTGGTCGGCTGCGCATCCGTGGACGGGAACGCAGCGCGGTAGCGCGGCAGACCTGTGAAGCGCAGGGCCGGAGCACCAGCCATCTCCGTGTAGTGCAGCTCGGCCTGGCGGGTCGAGCCACCGTCTGCGGTGATGTCGTACCCGTTGCCGCTTCCGTCGCGCCAGGTGGCGACGCCCGTCCCGGCCTCCTCGTCGACCGTCACAGCATCCACCCACATCAACATCGGCAGCTGACTCGCCGCGTCCTGGACGTCGCGGGTCTCGTCGTAGGACGACGGACGCACAGCCAGGTCCACGACCTCCCCGGCTCCGAGCGCGCGGCTGAAGTAGCGCACGTCGTCGAGTCGTCCGTCGAACCGTGTGCCCGAGACCGATCCGCCGAGAGTGACAGGCTGGGTCGTGGAGGTCGGCTCCGCTGCAGGATGATGCGCTTCGCCGGCGGCAACGCCGTTGACGTACATGCGCATCCACGTACCGTCCCACGTCGCCGCGACGTGGCTGAACACGTCGGCCGGCAACGACATGTTCGACGCGAGGCTGATGGGACCAGCGGCCGTCTGGATCCTGAACACAGGGCGGTTGACGTCCGCCGAGGTCAGCACGGACAGCAGCAGTGATGCTCCACCGGCCTGACCTGCGAGGACCGACTCCGTGGGGTTGTTCAGGCCGTCCGGCCGCACCCACGCGCCGATCGTGACGTGTTCGCTCGTGAGGCTCTCATCGAAGGGAACGTTGACGTAGCGCGAGACCTTGTCGAACCGCAGCGCCGTCGACCGCACGCCGGGGACCGTCGCGAGCGTGCCACCCTCGAGCGTGCCGTGATTGCGGTGCAGCGAGTCAGAGGCGTCACCGTCGCCGGACCAGCAGCCGGCACCACCGGGGTGTCCGCAGGACCCGAGCGGGTCACGGGTCCAGCCCGTGACGTGTACGTCGGAGTGGGGCTGTGTGTCCGTTGGGACCAGCCCTGCCTCGGTGTGACTGGCGACGTAGCGACCGCTACCGCTGATCGCGGACATCTCCGAGTCGACCTGGAACCGCGTGACCGTGTCGGACGCGAGGCGGTCCACGACGAAGACGTCTACGGCGTTGGTGAAGTCCCCTGGTGTGAGCAGCCCGGCGCTCTGGAAGGAGACGAACCGCCCGTTGTGGGCGAGGTCGGCGTGCGTCGACGCGCCGGTGCTCGGCGCCCCGCTGGAGGACCGCGACAGCAGTGTGGTCGTGCCCGCGACCAGGTCGCGCACGAAGATGTCGCGTACAAGGTTGGTGTCACCGGCCACGAGGTTCTCGGCCGAAGACTCGAAGGCCACGTAGCGACCGTCAGCGGAGATCTCGGGGTTCTCGCTGGCGCCGAGCCCCGAGAAGCCTGAAGTGGCGATGGACACGAGCTCGGTCTGACCCGTCTGGCGGTCGTGGACGAAGACGTCGGCCACCGTGTTGGTGTCGATTGCGACGATGTCCATGGCCAGGGAGGTGTAGGCGACGTATCGGCCGTCGCCGGAGATCGAAGACTGCGTCGAATCTCCCGCGAACTGCAACGCGCTGGTCGCGGGCGAGATCACCTCGGTGGTGCCTGCGACGAGGTCGTGCACGAACACGTCGCGAGCCTGGTTGGTGTCAAGACCGTCAAGGTTCGCGGCCATTGAGTCGAAGGCCACGTAACGCCCGTCGGCCGAGATGTCTGGGTCGCGGGACGCCCCGTTGGCCACGGTGCCGTCCGTCGCGACGGAGACCCGGACGGTCGTGGACGCCTCGAGGTCGCGTAGGAAGACATCCTCGAAGCCCTGGCTGTCACCGGCGACCAGGTTCGAGGCAGACGACGAGAACGCGACGCGCGTGCCGCTGTCGGAGATCTCGGGTGACAGCGAGGCACCGTTGCCCCGCGTCCCAGCGCTGCTCACCGAGGCGACGGTCACCGAGTCATCGGCGCGGTTCTTCAGCAGGACCTGCGAGAAGCCGTCAGCGCCGGCACCGAGGGACTCGGCTGCCGACTCGAACGCAACGAACCGGCCGTCGTACGAGATGGCTGGGTTCATCGACGGGCCGTCGCCGATGACGTCGGTGGCCGACATGGGGGTCGTTGCGAAGGGGTAGATCGCGACCTGGACGGGCACCGCCGCGCCGTCGCTGCTCCACGCGGCGTGCCGCGCACGGATCCGGTACTCGTGGTTGCCGTACGGCACGTCGGTGTCGCTGCATCCGGTCGCGTCTCCGTTGAGCGCCGAGCACCCACCGGCGACGACGGTGTCGACGTTGTTCGTGCGGCGCACGACCTCGACCCCGCCGACGGTGGTGCCGTCAGTGAAGCGAACGGGCGACCACCGGAGGCGGACGGTCTGGTCCACGACACCGGCCGTGAGGTCCGACGGGGCGACGATTGCGTCAGCGCCGGCAGCGGCCGAGCCGAGCCCGGCGGCGGCCCACCCGGCGAAGGCCACACCGGCCAGCGCGAGCCACGCGGTGACGGTCGCCGGAACACCAGCGACGGCTCGGCGGCGTGCTCCGCGCATCATGACGAGACTCCGGTGTCGCACGGCTTCTTCACGTCGGTCCGGAGCTTGCCGGTCGCGATGTGGACGCACGCCCGAAGCGGCGCCGACAGCAGGTCGTGGAACGTCGCCTGCTTGATCTTGCAGTTGGCCAGCGGGTTGGTGACCGTGATGCGGCCGTCGCTGGAGTCGATGCACACGCCGGTCAGCTGCGCCGGGCCGGCCGGTGGGCCGCCCTGTCGCACGATGACCCTCGCGGTGTCGCTCGGCTTGCAGGGGTCGTCGAGACGGAGGTGGTAGCCCTCCTGACCGCCTGGCTGTGGTGTCCCAGATGTGTTCTCGAAGGTGTGGTGACACACGTTGTGGTCGATGTCGCCGGCGAGGACGACCTCGATCTCGGTGCCGGGCCAGGCCATCGCGGTTCCGCTGAACTCCAGCGGGAACGTGGCGTTCATGCACGCGTTGGATGCGTCGGACTTCAGCATGATGTCGACATGGACGACGGACGTCCCACCGCGGGCCACGTAGTGGTGTCCGGCGAAGCTCGCCGCATCAAGGTTCTCGGCGCGACACCCGTCGCTGGCGTCCGCGACGTGGATGTCGATGGTGCGACCGGTGTCGTTGTCGATCGTCAGCGCGAGGTCGAACACACCCCCGGGGTACAGCCCGGTCGGGTCGTTGCCGTCGATGCCGAAGGTGGCCTCGGGGTCTGTGCTGCTGCCGACGAACATCTCGGCAGTCGCACCGTGTGTGCTCGACGTGCCGACGGACGTCAACCCGAGGGCCCCGCCGCCGAGCAGCGCCACGACCAACCCGACCAGCAGTGCTGGACGGTGACGTGCGGCGATGCTCGGCATGACGGGGCCTCTCAGATCAAACGGTCTTCAGCGAAGTGACGCGATCAGGCGTTGCTCTCACCGCTGGCCGTGAGGTTCAGCGTGAAGGTCGCGCCCTGGCATGCATCCACCGAGTTGTTGCCCATGGCGACAGTGCCCACCAGCGAGTCCACAGCGCCGCCGGAGGCAGCGATGTTCTCGGAGTAACCAGGCGTCATCGTGAACGAGAGGTCGGCGGCGACGGCGTCGGTGCAGCCCACCATGTCGCTCGTGACTGCGCCCATCGAGACGGACGTGAGGGTGACCGGGTACGGGTTCGGGTTGGCGATGTTGACCAGCACGTCCGCGGTGGCACCCGGGTAGAGGTCAGTGCCGGCCGTGCCCGCCTCGATGGCGAGGTCGACCGCAGTCGTGGCCTGCGCCTCACCGGTACCGGAACCGTTCGCGGTCCAGGCGGCGTAGGCGACGCCGACGGTCATGACGACCATGACGGCTGCGAGAAGGACCGGCAGGCTGCGCCGTGTTCGGATGGTGCTCATTGTGCTCTCCGTGGTGTGCCCGGACTCGCCTCCACCCCGTCGGTGTCGGTTCGAGCGCTGGGCTTGAGGTCCGGAGCATCTCGACAGCCCCTGCCCGGCTCCTGCCCAAGCGCTGCTCATCCGCTGCGCACCGACGGAAGGTGACGTGCCGCAACGTCATGTCACTCCCCGTGACGGACATCCCCGGGGCACGGTTGTGCGCAGAACATGACACGTGAGTCAGGTTTGGCCCTCGCCCGTCGATGACTCGTAGAGTGCGGTTAAGAACACATCCCCCGCTTGGACGATTCGTCCAGGCATCGGCCACGACGGGGCATCGGAGCCGCAATGGACGACGCATCGTCGCGCCTCGACGTGCTCGGTCCGTCGCGGGTCGTGGACGCCAGCGGCCGACCCGTCCCCACGCCGCCACGCGTGCGGCGACTGCTCGCGATCCTCCTGGCCCGTCCCGGACACAGCGTGTCCCTCACCCGCCTCGAGGCGCTGCTCTGGGACGGAGCCCCACCCGCTTCAGCCCACAACCGGGTCCAGGCCGCCGTGTCGGCACTCCGTCGCGCGATCCTCGCAGCCGGCCTCGACCAGCGGGCCTCGGTCGAGTCGGACGGGCGCGGGTACGCGATCGAGATCCCAGCCCCGCTCGTGGACCACCAGCGGTTCGCGGCTCTCGTCCACACAGCCGCGGATGACGACGGACCGGCGCGGGTGCGGTCGCTCCGCGCCGCCCTCGGACTGTGGCGAGGTGATCCGTTCGCGGACGTGCCGTCTGCCCGGGACCGTCTGACGGTCGTGCGCACGCTGGAGGCGCTGCGGTCCGAGGCAGAAACGATGCTCGCCGACTCCCTCGAGGATCTCGATCGACCGACCGAGGCGCTGTCCGTGCTGTCGGTGGCGTTCCGACGTGCGCCGGCGGACGAGCGCATCGCCGAGACGCTGATGCGCATGTACGTCGGGGCCGGCCGACGGTCGGCCGCGCTCGAGGTGTTCGCCGCGGCTCGGACCGCGCTACGGGACGGCTTCGGGGCCGACCCCAACCCGGAGCTGGCGGCCCTCCACATGGAGCTGATGGGCGCCACCGCGACTCGTCCCCGCCCGGCAGCCACCATCGGCGCCGGCCGCCGGTCCGGCCGAGCCGCCGCTGGGGTGAGGCCCGGCGTGCGATCCAGGACCCTGCTGGCCAGCAACACCGGCCGCCGCTTCATCTGCGTCACGGGCGACGCCGGCGCCGGCAAGACCGCGATCGTGCGCCACCTCATGGGCGAGGCTGCCGCACACGGCGCCGTGTGCCTGCTGGGCAGCGCACACCCGGGCGGCTCGCAGCTGGAGCCGCTGCTGGATGCGAGCCATCCGCTGCCGGAGCTGCGCACGATCGCCGAGCGGGCAGCCGAGTCCTGGGCGCACGATGAGGCGCCGGCGGCAGCGACCGCAGCCGTCGAGCGCGCGCTCGCCGTCGCCAGCGCGACCGGCCCGATCGTGCTGGTCGTCGAGGACCTCCAGTGGGCGGACGACGCCACGATGCAGACCCTGCGTCATCTGGCCCGCACCGCCGACCGGGGCAACCTCGCCGTGATCGTCAGCTTCAACCCGAACGAGGACCACCGCCGTCGCGCGACCAGGACGGTGGACGGCATCGGCCGTTACGTCGCCGTCGAGCGGATGAGCGCCGCAGCGCTCACGGCGACCTCGACGGAGCGCGCGATCGCGTCGGTGCTGCCCGACCCTGCACCTGAGTTCATCGAGAGCCTCTTGCAGCGAGGCGCGGCGAACATGGGCGCCGTCGTCGAGCTCGCGACCGCCGTGAGCGCTGCGCCGGAGGCGACCACGCCCGCGTCGTTGTTGAACACGCCGTTGCCCACCAGCGTGCGCGATCGGGTCGAGCGGCAGCTGCGGGGGTTGTCCGCAGACGCGTGCCGTGCGTTGGCGCTGGCGGCGTCGTTCGCACACGAGCACGGCGGCGTCACCCCCGAGGATGTGACCGACTCCCAACTGCCGCTCGACACCGTCGAGGACGTCTTCGCCGTCGCGCTGCGTCGTCGGTTCCTCGTCGTTGTCGAGGGCCACCGGTTCCGGTTCCGCACCCGGCTGATCGAGGAGGTGCTGCGCACGATGCTCTCGCCGCTGGAGTCCAGGACGCCAGCTGCGGCACCCGTCAGCCCAGCGTCCTCGGCCGCGCAGGACACCGACTACCTCCAGCAGCTGCATGACGCGCTCACGGCCGCGACCGCCGCCGAGCCTCAGGACCCGGCGGCTGCCCATGCGCTGTACCTGGAGGCGCTCGTGCTGTGCACCCAGCACGAGATCGGTGGCTCGGCGCTCACGCTCGCAGCGGACGGCGTGTCGCGCACGGACTCCGCCGACATCGACGCCCTGACTGCGGCCCCCTGAGCCGTCGCTGTCAGAGCAGGCCGAGCACCGTCGTGACCGCGAAGCCGAGCACCAGCGGCCCGAGCACGGTCTTGCGCCACAGCGCCAGCGCCAGCGCCGCGACCCCACCTGCCAGGACGGGGTTGAGCAGGTCGATCTGGCCGCCCGAACGGAGCCTCGCGGGCGCCACCAACGCCGCGAGGCCGAACGGCACGGGGCCCTGCGCCTCATCGGAGCGCCCATCCCGACTGGCCTGCGCTCCAGCTCCCCGCGCGACGCGAGCCACCCGCTCCCGGAGCTCGCCACGGCCGTGGCCGTGACGTCGCGCGCCGCGTCCACTCGCCAGGATGACGCGATGCCACAGGACACGCCAGGCGCCCGGATCGAGCGAGTCCTCGCGACGACCAGCGCAGCTCGGCCGACCGTGCTCGTGGTCGAGGACATCCAGTGGGCGGATGACCTCACGCTCGTGACGCTGACCCATCTCGCCAGGACAGCCGACAGCTGCAACCTGACGCTCACCCTCAGCGTCAACCCCAACGACCATCACCGCAGACACGCCATCCGGACCGTCGATCGGATCGGTAGGTACCTCCCTGTCGAGAAGATGGGCGCATCCGTCCTGACGACGTCTGCTGCGGTCGAGGAGGTGCTGCGCACGATGCTCTCGCCCTCGACATCTCGCAACTATTCAGCAGACGACGAGCCGGCGCCGCTGGAGCGCGTGCTTCAGCTGGTCACCCGGGCCGCCCGCGCCGAGGCGGAGCACCTCCCGTCGGCCCACGGGCTGCATCGCGATGCCGTGCGGACCTGCGACGGCGCCTCGATCCACGGGCCTATCCGCGACCTCGCCGTCGAGAGCAGGTCCGGACAGCCCCGCTGGACGTCCCCCGTAGGTGAGGTCAGGAGCGATCGACGGCGGAGACCCGGCCAGCGCGATCACGGCGGTGCCCCACGCCATGAGGCGCGGGGCACCGGACCGCTCGTCGGTCAGTAGTTCCAGATCAGGTCGACGAAGTCGTCCCGCTCGTTGGCCGAACTGAAGTAGAGCGTCTCACCAGACAGGCTCGGGCTGGTGTCGCCGACGTATCCGTAGTCGCTGGAGCAGTAGTACGAGCAGTCCTGGTCGTAGTCCACGAAGTACGTGACGTCATGGTTCGACCCGTCCCCGTAGCCCCACTCGTAGTAGTATTCGTAGGCGTAGCCGTAGTAGTCGTCGTCGTACTCGTACCACTGGAACCCGCAGTTGGGGCACGACGACGAGTAGCCGTAGACGTACCGCCGGCTGTAGTCGCCCGGGCTCTCGTACTCGAAGTGGTAGACGGATCCGTCGAGCACATGCTCGGTGACCGTGAACGTCCCGTAGTCGGTCCCATCCGTCGTCCGCGGGTACTCAGCCGTGCGCACCGTGTCACCCGTGCTCGGCACCCCGTCGCCGTTGGTGTCCAGCAGCTCCGCGATCAGACGCTCGTTGCCCTCGCTGTCAGTGCTCACCGCCCGCACCAACGCGTTGCGCACCGGCACGCAGTCCTCGTCGAACGTGAACCCGTCCATCCCCGGCACCGCGTCACCGACCGCACCGTCACCGTGGTTGGCACGGTGCTTCTCCTCGGCGTTCACCGAGATGCTGACGGCGTGATACTCGCCGTTACCCTCGTGATGACACAGCTCCACCTTCGCCGGCTTCTCCGCCGGCTTGGCAGCCATCGCCCCCGCTGCCATCAGCCCGACGACGGCCAGCCCGGCCACCCGTCGCACGCCCGTCGCGCCCCGGCGCATCCTGTCACTCATCTCAGTCTCCCCGTACGACCGGCTGTGTGCCGGTGCCTCGCCCCATTCGTAGCGGGTATAACGGCGCGTTCCGTCGGAGTCGATGACATTCCCCCTCAACATCACCCTGTCCCACCAGTCGCACAAC
>JBFGFG010000019.1:0-15468 GCA_041579655.1 Nitriliruptoraceae bacterium | reverse complement strand
GAACGAGTGCGAGCGGTCATCGAGCCCGTCCCCGTCGAGGTCGATGAGGAAGTTGTTGAAGCGCCGCACGACGAGGTCGTCGAGGCCGTCGCCGTCCCAGTCACCCACCAGCGGCTGGTCACCGTCGCGGCCGAACGTCACCGTCGCCGGCAGCGAACGGAGGTTGCCCTGACCCGGATCCGACGCCGCGCTGCTGCAGGCGTCGCTGCCTGCCACGTGCCCGGCGCAGGCCAGGGCGAGGAACGCCTCACGCGAGGGGTTGCTGGTGTCGTAGCGGAAGTCGAAGCCGCTGGGCGCCACCGTCGAGTACCACACCACCGTCTGGAGCCGACCGGCCCACGCCCCTGCGGAGATGTCGCTCAGCGCGTCGATGAACGACGACTTCCACCTCGGGTCGTCCTCGAAGTTCACCGACGACCCGTCCATCCCCGCCTCGTACTGCTTCTCGCGGACACCGACCCAGACGAACATCGGCCGGTCCTTCTTGGCCGCGAAGTCGTGCAGGCCGACGAACAGCTCGTCGGGCATGCGCCACGCGCCCTCCTCACCGCTGGCCGCGAGCGGCACCGCGGATCCTCCGATGTGGTCGACGTAGGACCGTCCCGGGAAGTACTGCTGCCCGACGCCCTTGTTGAACGAGTTCGCGCGCGGCGCCCACACCCACTCGACGCGCGGCGCGAGCGCCCCGACGGTGCGCTGCACGTGGCGCCACGCCGCGATGAAGTCGGCCGGTCCCCCGATGTGCTGCGTGTCCGGCGCGGCCTTGTCCATCTCCCACTGGAAGCGCACCAGCACCCGCCCGTCGAGGCGCGCGAGCGACTCGCCCATCGCCCGCAGGGTGGCGTCGTGCTGGCCCGCGGCGATCTGTCGCGCCCGGTCGGCGCGCGTCGCTGCGCCCTCGCCCGGGTCGGTGGCGCGCCACGACACCAGCAGCGAGTGGCCGGCCGCGAGCCGCTGCTCCTCCTCGGTGCTGTAGTTCGTCCCGGGCGGGGACGACAGCTTGGTGCTCGTGAACGACTTGTAGATGCTGACCATGTCGATCGGACGACCGAGCGCCTGCTCGGCCGCAGGAACGGCGGTCATCATGTCCCCGTTGCGCTCGACGTGCACGCCGAGCTCCACACCGCTGGCCGCGTCGGCAGCCGGCGCGGTCGCGGCGACCGTCGTCAGCAGCAGCGTGAGCGCCACCAAGGGCGCGACGGAACGAAGGAGCGTGACAACCTGCATCGGGGGGCCTGTGCGGGAGCGGGGGCATCTGGGAGGGGAGCGCCAGCGTACGAAGCCCATGACCATTCACAGGTAGGACGTTCTACCTAGTCCTCTGCATGCTGACACCGCAGTGGTTCGCCCCCGGAGCCCCCAGCACCTGCAGCTGGGACTCCGTCACCGATCCGCGCTCAGCCTGCGCGCACCGCGAGCGCGCTGGTCAGGGCGCCTTCGGGACGCACCGGGACCAGCGTGCGACCGTCGCGGCTCATAGCGACGAGCCCCCCAGAGCCGTCCGGCATCGGGACGCCGATCGGGGCAGCCGTCACGCGGACCCTTTCGGCGGGCACGGCGCGCTGACGGGCCAGCGCGGTGCCCTCGGCGGCCGGGTGCTGCTGCGCGCGTGGCGAGGCCCCTGCGCCTGCAGCCGACGTCGACGACGGGGTCGTCCCGGTCGTGGCCGGCGTCGACGTCTGCGTCTGCGTCTGCGTCTGCGTCGGCGTCGGCGTCGGCTCGTCCGAGGCGGCGGTCCGCTCCTGGGCCGGCTGGGACGGCGCGCTGCCAGCCCCCGGGAACGCGTGGGCTGGGTCCTCGATCACGCGAGGCGCCGGCGCGCAGTGCCCTGCTGGGTCGATGACCGGGTGACACGCGAAGCCGCGGGCCGAACGCAGCGCCCGGTCGCTGGTGTCGAGCCTGAAGTCGTAGCCCAGGGGCGAGACCGAGTGATACCACATCACCGCGCCGACCTTGCCCCGCCACGGTCCGGTCACGAGACCGAGCAGGTCGTCGACGAACCGGGCCTTCCACGCCGGGTCGTCGACGAACTCGACCTCGTCGGCGTCGAGGCCCGGCTCGTGCATCTTCTCGCGCACGCCGATCCAGAGCAGGAACGGTCGCTGCTGCGCAGCTGCGTAGGCGACGGCACCCTCGAAGATGTCCTGCGCCGAGCGCCAGGTCCCTTCCTTGCCGCTGCTCGCGATCGGGACGGCCGAGCCGCTGATCCAGTCCACGTACGCCGCACCGGGCCAGAACTGCTGGCCGATGTCCTTGTTGAAGGAGTTCGCCCGCGGTGCCCACACCCACTCGACATCGGGTGCCAGCGCGCTGACCACGTCGTGGACGTGGCGCCACGCGGCGATGAACTCCGTCGGCGTGCCGATGTACTGCGTCGAGGGGGCGTTCTGGTCCATCTCCCACTGGAAGCGCACCAGCACCCGCCCGTTCAGGCGCGCGAGCGACTCGCCCATCTCCACCAGCGTGTCGTCGTGCGCGCCCGCTGCGATGTCGGCAGCTCGGCGTGCTCTGGTCTCCTTGCTGTCGCCGGAGTCCGTCGCCCGCCACGAGATCATCAACGCGTGACCCGATGCGAGGATCTCCTCCAGCTCCGTGGGCTTGCCGTTCGGCGACGTCTGGGCGAGCCAGGTGTTGTTGAAGCCGTGGAACACGTTGGCGAGGTCCAGCGGCCGACCGAGCATCGTCTCGACGGCCTCGACCGCCTCGAGCGCGGTGCGGCCGTCGCGTTCGGCGTGGATCGCCAGCAACGGATCGGGCCCGGCCGCAACGGCAGGCGTCACCGCTGAGAGGACGCTCGAGAGCGCCAGCATCGCGGTGAGGCGACGTGTGGCGCGGCTGGTGATGGGCACTGCTGCTCCGGAGGGGTGTTCCCTCCTCCTGTCGGCGCATCTGCGCCCGGCCTGAACTCCTGGAGCTGGCCGCACGGCCATCGGCGGTGCCGGGGGCGCTGGACGCTCGCGTGGAACCCGCTGACGTACGCTCCGCGCGATGCCCCGACCCCAGGTACCTCCCGTGTCAGCGACCCCGGCCGCGAGCTCCCTCGCGCCCCCCACCCTCGCCGACCTTCGCGGCACCCTGCGACGTCGACGTCCGCTGGTGCTGCTGGGGATGCTGGTCGGTCTGGCCGCGGGCCTGCTGATGCTGCAGCTGATGCCCGAGCCCGTCCCGACGGCCACCGTCGGCATCGAGATCCGGCCCACCGGCATCGACCTGAACTCGCCGCAGGGCCGGTCGGTCTCCGCGCTCGACATCGAGCGCGCGATCGTGCGCGTCACCAGCGAGCAGGTGCTGAGCGCCGCCACCGAGACGCACGGCGCCCCGATGGCCCCCGACGTGCTGCGCGAGGTCACCACGGTGCGTCAGCCCGGCGGCGCGCCGCTGCTGCGCGTCACCGTCGAGCACTCCTCCCCCGACACGGCCGTCGCCGCGGCGCAGGCCATCGCGGACGCCTACCTCGCGGAGAGCCTCGCCGACGCCGAGGAGGAGCTGCTGCTGCGCGACTCGCGGTTCCGCGAGGAGCTCGACGTGACCTACGCCGAGGTCGGTGCGCTGGGCAAGGCCATCGGCGAGCTCGAGGAGGCCGCGGACGCCGAGGACGGCGTCGGCGACCCGGCCCGCGTCGGCGCGCTGCAGGGGCAGCTGGACGCCGCGCTGCGCAAGGCCACGGTGCTCGAGCAGTCCCGAGCCGTGCTCGCCTCGGTCAACGTGCTCCCGGGCTCCATCGCCGAGCCCGCCGGCGTCAACGACGCGACCCGTTCGCTCGGTGCCGCCGTCGCGCTGCCCGCGTCCCTGGCGCTGGGTCTGCTGCTCGGTCTCGCGGCTGCCCTGGTGGTGGACCGCACGGACCGTCGTGTGTGGACCGCCGAGGACCTGACGCGTGCCACCGGCATCACCGAGGTCGTGCGCATCGAGCCGAGCGATCTCTCGGGTGACGGCCTGCGCACCGGCGCCGGCCACCGCCGGCTGCGCACGCTCGTGGCGCCCGTCGGCACCGAGACCACGATCCTGGTCACCGGTGCGCACGAGGCGATGGGCTCCGGCATCGCCGCAGGTCTGGCGACCTCGGTGGCTGCAGCCGGTCGCCCGGTCGCGCTGATCGAGACGGCCGACAACGACGCGTTCGGTCTGCCCAGCGGCGACCTCGAGGGCTGGCTCGAGGGCCGGGTCGGGCTCGGCAAGGCGTCGCGCTCCCCCGAGGGTGTGGCTGGCCTGCGCGTGCTGCGCGGCCGCCCGGCGTCCGAGCTCGTCGGCTCCCAGACCCTGCAGCAGCTGCTGCAGACGCCGCAGGGCGTGGTCATCCTCCACATCCCCGGCGGCAGCGACTCCGGCGACGCGATCGGCCTCGCGAGCGAGGTGGACCACATCGTGGTGGTCGTCACCGCGCGCGAGGACAGCGGCGAGCTCGCGGCACGCACTGCCCGCTGGCTCGGCCGCGACGCGCGCCGCACCCCCGTGCTGGTGCTGGCCGGCTGACGACGCTGACCTGGCGGCGCGCCCGGTCGGCTCCGGCCGGCTCAGCTCAGGCCGGCGTCGGCACGTCCGTTGTGAGGCCGAGCGTCTCCACGAGCGCGCCGACCACCAGCGCAGCGAGCTGCTGCTGGTCGACGCCGGTGTCGTCGCGGACCACGACGCGGGTGCCGAGCGGCGTCTGCATGACGTCGAGCACGCTGTTGCTGGTGACGCCGCGGGTCAGCGACCAGCGACGCAGCAGCGGGATCGGGCGCTGACGTGCCAGCCGGAAGCGGCCGTCGCTGAACGCCATCCACGTCGCCTTGTCACCGGCGCGGTCGAGCCGCGCCACCGTGGCGCCGCGGTCGTCGACCAGCCCCCATCGCTCGCCGAGCGGGACCAGCCGAACGTCGAGGTCGAGCAGCTCGATGCGCTCGCCACGCACCCGACCGACGTCGGAGCCGTCGAGCTGCAGCTCGACAGCCTCACCGCGACGGACGACGGTGACGGTGGAGCCGGACTTCAGGGTCGACATGGTGACGGCCTCGGTGGGGTCAGCGGTGCAGGGTGGGATCGGTCACGCGAGCGCGCAGCCGGACGGTGTGGACGACGTCGCCGGAGAGGATGCCCGACCGGGCGAACAGCCGGCCGTGCTCCCAGTTGGAGAGCCCGAGCTCGGGCCGGTCGAGCGCGTACTGCCCGTCGACCCAGCGGGTCATGCCGTCGCCGACGAACGGGGCGTCGACCTCGCGGAAGAAGCGCTCGTGGGCCGCGTCGTCGCTGGAGAGCAGGGAGACCACGAAGCGTGGGCTGTGGGCGTCGTGCAGGCGTGCCGCCTCGGACGCGTCCTCGACCACGACGAGCGTGACCTCCGGGCTGTCCTCCCACTCCCACTCCGTGCCGAGCTCCGCGGTGGTGATCGGCTCGGCCTGCGGCTCGGGGCTCGGCCCGGATGCGCGTGCGATCGGCACCTCGCGGCTGAACCACTCCTCCGCGACGTACGGCCGGGCGCTGTCGTGCACGTGCAGCTTCGCGTGGGTGCCGCGACGCTCCGCGGCGGCCGTGGCGGCTGCAAGGAACGCGGGTACGAGCTCCGCGGCACGCGAACGCACCACGCAGCAGGTGTTGAGGGTGTTGCACACCTTGCGGTCCAGCGAGTGCTCGACCGCCAGCGCGAAGCGCTCCGTGTCGGCGCCCTCGTCGGCCACCATCCAGGCGCCACCGGTCCCGTGCAGGGACACCGCGACCCCAGCCTGACGCGCGACGGCGCCGAGCTGCGCGACTGCCCGGCCCGAGCCGCGCGCGACCGCGAGCGCGAGCCTGTCGTCGCCCACCATCGCCCAGGCCGCAGCGTGTGACGGGCTGTCGACGAGTGTGGCTGCCCCGCTGGGGAGCCCCGCGGCGGCGAGCGCCGGCTCCAGCGCGTGCTCGACGATCGCCCGAGCGGTGCCCAGGGCGTCGGAGCCGATCCGGAACACCACCGTGTTGCCCGTGCGCAGCACGCCGCAGGCGTCCGCGAACACGTTGGGACGTCCCTCGAACACGAAGGCGATGACGCCGAGACCATCCACGACCTCGTCTGCGCTCCACCCGTCGTGGCCGATGCTGCGCAGCACCTGACCGCGGGCAGCGGGCAGGTCGCGCCACACGCGCAGGCCGGCGACCATGTCGCGCCGCATCCGCTCGTCGAGCACCAGCCGCGTCGTCGAGCGACCACGTGCGCGGGCTGCCTCGACGTCGGCTGCGTTCGCCGCCAGCACCGGCGCGAAGGCGTCGTCGTCCTCGAGCGCCACGGCGAAGGCCTCGTAGAACGCCGTCACGGCGGCGTCGTCCACCGCGCCCATCGCCGTGAAGGCGTCCAGCGCCCGGTCCACGGCGTGTCGCGCGACCGCTCGCTCGGAGGCCGGCAGGTGCAGCACGGTGCCGTCGTCCTGCAGCACCACGAGCGCGTCGCCCTCGACGAAGGCCTCGGCGAGCTCGGGCGTGACGTGCGAGACGCGATCACCACCCCACAGCAGCGGCATGCCGGCGGTCAGGGAGGTCAGCTGTGTCGTCATGGGGTGACGGTACGACCGCGCACGCGCGCACGCCCAGCCGGCGGCGCGTGCGCCGACCCGCCGCAGGCCTCACGCCTCAGGCGCGTCCCGCGCGATGCGTTGCGCCGTACGGCGTTCGCTGCCGTCCACGGCGAACGGGGCGGGCCGGTGGCGGTACAGCCGGGCGGGGCGACCCGGACCCGCGCGACGTTCGTCACCGGTCGGCTCCACCGCCCCCGACGCGAGCACGTCGCGCCGGAAGTTGCGCACGTCGAGCTGCTCGTCGAGCACGGCCTCGTACACCAGCTGCAGCTCGGCGAGCGTGAAGTCGTCACCGAGCAGCTGGAACGCCACCGGCGCGTACCGGGTCTTGGACCGCAGCCGTGACACGCCGTCCTCGACGAAGCGCTCGTGGCCGAACGCCAGCGGCGTCGGCAGGTCACCCACAGGCCACCAGCGCGCGTCCGCCCCGCCCGCGGGCCTGTCCTGCGCGACGTCGCGGTGGCCCTCGTCGGCCGCGACCAGCGCGAGGTGGACCACCGAGCACACGCGCGGCGCGCTCGGCGTGGCGGCCTGGTCGTAGGTCGCCAGCTGCTCGAGCCACACCTCGTCGAGCCCAGCCTTGGCGAGCACCGCGCGGCGTGCGGTGTCCGCCAGCGTCTCCCCCGGTCGGGTGAACGACCCCGGCAGCCCCCACCGACCGGCGTCAGGCGCGTACGGCCGCCGGTGCAGCAGCACGTGCAGCCGTCCGTCCACCACCGTGAACAGCGTCAGGTCGACAGCCAGCTGGACCGGGTCCGGCGCCCAACGTCGATCCGTCCCGGTCACGCGGCGGGCAGCCGCACCACGAAGGTGGCACCGCCACCCTCGGTCTCCTCGTACGCGATCGTGCCCCCGTTGCGCGCCACGAGTCCCCGGACGATCGCGAGCCCGAGCCCGGTGCCGGCCGCCTTGCGGGCGCTCACGCGGTCGCGTGAGAAGCGCTCGAACAGCCGAGGCCGGAACGCCGCGGGGACACCATCGCCGTGATCCACGACCCGGAGCTCGACACGCTCACCGACCTGCTCGGCACGCACGACGAACGGGGCGGCCCCGTACTTCGCGGCGTTCGTCACGAGGTTGATCAGGATCTCCTCGAGGTGGTCCGGGTCCACCATGCACGCCAGCCGGTCAGGGACGTCGAGCTCGACGGCCGGCTCGCCCGCCATGTCGAGCGCACGCTCGATGGTGAGCCGCACGAGCGTGCGCACCGGGAGAGGGGCGATGGCCTCACCGTCGAGCCGCGCGATGGTGAGCAGGTCGTCGCTCAGGCGCGAGAGCCGACGCGCCTGACGGTGGATGATCTCGATGTAGCGCTGCCGATCACCTTCGGGCAGAGCCTCCCACTGGGTCTCGAGCGTCTCCGCGAAGCCGGCGATCGCGAACAACGGCGTGCGGAACTCGTGCGAGGCGGAGCTCACGAAGTCACGCAGCGCCTGCTCGATGCGCTTGCGCTCGGTGACGTCGCGGAGGTTGGCGACGTAGACGCGATCGCCCTCCAGCTGCGCCTCCCCGAGGCGCAGCTCGGCGGTCCTGGCCCCGAGCGGCGTCAGCAGGTCGATCTCGGCGGCGCCTGCCGCAGCGGACGGGACACCGAAATCGCTGCCGATCAGGTCGCGGCCGAACAGCCGCTCGGCTGCCAGGTTCGCCTGCATCACCCGGCCGTCGTGCGACAGGATCAGGATCGGGTCGACGGAGCCGGCGAGGACAGCGGCGGCGAAGCCGTCGCTGTCGTTGGTCAGCCCCGTCTCGGGCATCAGGTGCCGCCGTCGAGCTCGTCGTCGGCGAACAGCTCGGAGACGCGGTCCATCTCGGAGTGGCTCAGCTGCACCGGGTTGCCGGAGATGATGCCACCGACGTTGCGGAACGGCCGTCCGATGTGCATGCCCTCGTGGTCGATCGAGAACTCGCGGATGTCCTTGTCGTGCATCGACCCGCGCATCTTCAGCACGGTCATCCCGCGGCGCATCATCCCGTAGATCTCCGCGTAGCGCAGCAGGATGATGGTGTCGGTGATCGTCGAGATGTGCGCCTCGGTCACCGACGTGCCACCGAGCAGCGTCGGGGTGGTGTTGGTGAACATGCCGGCGAGCTCGAGGTGCTTGATCGCGCTCGTGACGCCGATGACGAACTCGCGGAACGAGCGCACCGTGCCGACGCGCTCGAGCGCCGACAGCGAGTCGATCGCGACGCGCTTGGGACCGAACTCCTTGAGCTTGTCCTGGATCATGATGAGGTGATCCTCGAGGGACATGACCTCGGGGTACATGCAGACCACCTCGAGCTGCCCGGCCTCCTCGTAGCTCTCGAGGTCGAAGCCCCACCCGATGGCGTTGCGGAACAGCTGCTCGCGCGACTCCTCGAACGCGAGGAACAACACCTTCTCGCCGGCCTCGAGCCCGCCTGCGAGGAAGTGCATCGCGCTGAGCGTCTTGCCGGTACCCGTGGCACCGGACACGAGGATGATCGAGTCGCGGAAGAAGCCGCCACCGAGCATGCGGTCGATCTCGACCGACCCGGACGTGGCGCGGACGTTGGACGAGGGCTGCTTGAGCTCGATCGAGGCCAGCGGCACGGCGATGATGCCACGCTTGTCGACGATGGTGAAGGGGTACTCGCCCTTCATGTGCGACGTACCGCGGAACTTCAGCACCTCCACGGTGCGACGTCGCTTCTCCTCGTCGAGGACGTTGCGCAGGATCACGACGTTGTCCGCGACGAACTCCTCGATGCCGAACCGTGAGATGGGGCCGTACTCGACCTCGCGCTCGGCGGTGAGCACGGCGGTCACCCCCAGCTGGCGCAGCGCGGCCGCGATGCGGCGCAGCTCGTTGCGCACGGTGCGGCTCTCGTCGAAGTGCGCGAACACAGCGCCGAGCGAGTCCAGCGCGATACGCGTGGCGTTCGTCTTGCCCGCCGCGTACTCGATGCGCGTCATCAGCGCCCCGAGGTCGAACTGACCTGCGAAGATCGCCTCGTGCTCCGGTGTCGGCGACACGTCCACGAACGCGAGCAGACCCGCCTCCTCGTACGGGGTCAGGTCCCACCCGAGCGAGGAGACGTTGCGGCGGATGTCCTCGGGCGACTCCTCGAAGGTGACGAACACCGCGCCCTCACCGTTGCGGACGCCCTCCATCAGGAACTGCACCGCGAGGATGGTCTTCGCCGAGCCAGCCGAACCTGCGACGATGGTCGTGCGGCCCGTCGGCAGGCCGCCCATCATCACGTCGTCCAGACCGGTGATCCCGGTCGCTGTCTTGTCGATCTCCATGTCACGCCACCTTCGGTGCGTCTTCTTCCCGCGAACGCCGTACGGACGAGCGGGCCGATCTGGTCGAGCTGGCCGGTCAGCCGGAGGCCAGGTCCAGGCCGAGCAGGACCTGCTCCCGGTCAGTCAGGTCGCCGATGATC
The DNA here is from genome assembly GCA_041579655.1 of Nitriliruptoraceae bacterium. GTDB lineage: Bacteria > Actinomycetota > Nitriliruptoria > Nitriliruptorales > Nitriliruptoraceae > JBFGFG01. The sequence goes on along the minus strand of JBFGFG010000019.1, from coordinate 5,533 downwards.
CGACGCAGCGGCGGCGGCAGCTCCTTGATCAGCGTCGGGGTCGCCACGATCCGCTCGTCCTCGGCCATCTGGGGCCGCTCGAGCACATCGATGACGTCAAGCTGGTACTCGCCGTTGAGCTCGTTGGCGATGATGTCGTTGAGGTTCGCCACCGCCTGCTCCGAGCGGGGCGTCATCCCGGCGATGTAGAGGCGCAGGATGTATCGGCGCTCGGTCACGAGCTCTCCTTCTTCTCGGCGCTGGGGGTTCCCTCACGCGGTGCGTGCGCTCCCCCAGGGTTCGACTGGCGGGTTCCGCCGATCGAACGCTCACGGTAGTAGGTGACGAGGCGACCCATCAGCTGGAGCACGAGCACTCTTCCCTCCTCGACCGCCGGGGCTGCTCGGGCGTGGTCGAGGACGGTCAGCTGCTGTCGCAGGCAGCGCGAGTGGAGCTCGACGATGTCGCGTGGGCCCGCGCCGAAGAAGCCGAGCACCGAGGCGAGGCTCCGCAGGTCCCGCGAGACCTGGCTCACGCCTCGGAAGGCCTGCTCCTCGAGCGCGACGGCGAGGATGCGCGCGTACTCGGTGACGATCTCCTCCTCGTACCGCGCACCCATACGGTCCTCGAGGCTGCCCGCGCCGAGCATCGCGGCGCTGACCGACAACCGCGGGCTGTCGGTGGCCATGCGCTCGAGACGTCGCAGCTCGCGCTCGCGCTCCTCGCCGCGGCGAGCCGCAGCGAGCTCCTCGGTCATCTGGGCGCGCGTGACGGCGTAGCGCACGACCCGGGTGACCAGCGCGAGGGTGATCTCCTCCTTCAGCACGTAGTCCTGCACGCCGATCGCCAGCGACTGGGCCGCGAGCTGGACGTCACGCTGGCCGCTGAGGATCACGACCGCGGTCGGGGCGGGCGCGGCCTCCACGACCGCCTTCGCCGTTCGCAGCCCGTCGGAGTCCGGCAGACCGAGGTCGAGCAGCACCGCGTCGAACGAGTGGCGCTCGATGGCCTCGACGGCCTCCACGAGCGTCGCCGCGCTGGAGACCGACGAGGCGTAGTCCGGGTTCTCCTTGAAGAACCGCCGCAGCAGCTCCGTCATGTCCTGGTCGTCCTCGACGAGCAACAGCTTGACGCTGTTCGGATCGTCGCTGCTGATGGGTATCGACCTCATAGGTCGGCCGTCGGTGGGTCGTCGAACAGCGTCGTGAGCCGGTCGTCGAGCGACGGGTTCACCTGGTGGGGGACGCCGAGCACGATGCCGCCGACGCGCTGGAAGATGCGACCGATGCGCATGCCTTCACCGTCGATGGTGAACTCGCGGATCGCCTTGTCGTGGGTCGAGCCCCGCATCTTGAGCACGGCGACACCTCGGCGCATCTCTCCGGCGACCTCGACGTAGCGCAGCAGGAGGATCAGGTCGGTGAGCGTCGAGATGTGCCCCTCCGTGACCGTCACCGATCCGCTCAGCTCGGCGGAGGAGGAGGTCATCAGCGTCAGCACCCCGCGGGTCTTGACCAGCGCGACGAGCGCGAGCGAGAACTCCCGGAAGCCGAGCACGGACCCGGCGCGCTCGAGGGCGGACAGCGAGTCGATGACGATGCGATCCGGCTGGTACTCGTCCACCAACGACGTGATCCGGGCGAGGTGGCGCTGCAGCGACATGCCCTCCGGGTAGGCGCACTCGACGCGCAGCTGACCCGACGCCACGAGGCCGTCGAAGTCCATGCCCCAGCCGCGTGCGTTGCGGAACAGCTGGTCGCGCGACTCCTCGTACGCCAGCAGCAGCACCTTGTCGCCCCTCGCGGCCCCGCCGAGCACGAAGTGTGACGAGACCAACGTCTTGCCGGTGCCGGTGGCGCCGGACACCAGCGCCACGGACTCCCGGAACATGCCCCCGCCGAGCATGGCGTCGAGCTCGACTGATCCGGACTCGGTCCGGTCCTCGGTGCTCGGCGTCTCGAGCGCCATCTCACCCAGCGGCAGGACCGCGATGCCCGACCCGGGCAGGATCGAGAACGCGAACTGACCCTCGTGGTGCTCGGCACCTCGGAACTTCAGCACCTCGACGGTGCGCCGACGACGCTCGCCATCGAGGTTGTTGCGCAGCATCAGCACGTTGTCGGCCACGTACTCCTCGAGCTGGTAGTCGAGGTCGGGGGATGCCTCGGAGGTGCGCTCGCTGGTCATGATCGTGGTCACGTCGAGCGCGCGCAGACGGGCGGCGAGCTCGCGCAGGCCGGTCCGCATCTCGAGCCGCTCCAACGGATCGAACAGGCCGAGACGTGCGAACAGGGCACCGAGGGAGTCCAGCGCCACGCGCTTGGCACCGATCTCGTCGCAGGCGGTCTTGATGCGCTCGGCGAGCGCGCTGAGGTCGAAGCCGCCCACGATGCGACCCTCGCCACCCGAAGGCGCGGACACGTCCACGAAGCGCAGCATGTCCGCGTCGACCATGGCCGCGACGTCCCAGCCGAAGCTGCGCACGTTGCCCCCGATGAAGGCCGGCTGGTCCTCGAACGTGACGAACACACCGGGCTCGCCGAGCTCGACCCCGGCGTGCAGGTACTGCATCGAGAACACGGTCTTGCCAGAGCCGGGCCCGCCCGTGACGAGGGTGATCCGGCCGTCGGGGAGGCCCCCGGCCGTGATGACGTCCAGCCCGCGGATGCCCGTCGGGCTCTTGACTGGGATGTTGAGGTCCATGCTCAGACGCCTTCGGGGTGCAGCAGGTACGGGTCGAGCCCCAGGGCTGCGGTGACACCCTCGACGTCGCTCAGATCACCGATCACGCGACGAGCCGGTGACGGCAGGTCACGTACGAGGGTGGGCGTGGCGAACACCCGCGCCAGCTCGGCGAGGTCAGGGGACTCCAGGACGTCCACGACGTCGAGGTACACCTCCGCGTCCAGCCGACCGAGCAGGTGGTCCAGCCGCCGCTTGGCGCTGATCGACCTCGACGTGTCAGCGCCGGCTATGTACAGCGTCAGATGCATGCGCAACGGCCAGCTCCTCTTGGAGACGTCCCGACCCTATAGCGGGCAGGGCGCGGGTCGATGTCGGTGTCGGAGCTCAGGCGGAGCGCCCGGGAACGGCCATGGTGCGGTACCTGCTGGTGAGGTGCCCCATCAGCTCCAGCACGCGGACGCGCGCCTCCTCGAGCAGCTCCAGACGTGAGCGCCCCTCGGTCGCCGGCATCATGCTCGCCAACGCCTGTTGGTGGAGCCAGGTCACGTCCGACGGCCTCGCGAACGCTGCCGACAGCACCGCCGCGAGTGATCGCAGCTCGTGGCTCGGGTCGTCCTCGACCCGGAAGCTGCGCTGCTCGACGGCGAGCGCGATGATCCGTCGGTAGTCGGCGACGACCCGGCGCGCGAGCTCGGGGGAGCGCTCGCGCAACGGACCCTGTCCCAGCAGCGACGCGCTGATGCTCGTCGCCGGCTCCTGCTCCATCAGCTGGCGCAGCTCGCGCTCGTGACGAGCCAGCGCCACGGCCGCATCCACGTCGCGGCGCAGCCTGGCACGGTCGAGCATCGCCTCGAGGAGCGTCAGGAACAGGTCCGGCACCCCGGCCGCCCCGTGGTGTAGCACGTCGGATGCACCGAGCTGCATCGCTGCGAGCCTGGCATCCCAACCCGCGTCCTCCGCCAGCAGCACGACCGGCGTCGACGGGACGGCCTCGAGCATCGCGGCGAGGGTCTCGGAGAGCTCGACCGAACCGTCGGCCTCCGACAGCAGCAGGATCACGTCGTAGGACCCGTCACGGATCTCGAGCATCGCCATCGCGGTCGTGGGCACGTGCCGGACCTCCCAGCGACGACGGGGACGGTCGCTCATGGCCACGGCCTGCGTCAGCCCGTCCGCGGTGAGGGTGTCGGGGCTGACGAGCAGCACACGAGCCGCCTCGCGTGTCCGGGTGTCGACGGTCATGGAGTCTCCAGACGGGCATCGGTAGGTCGAGTTGCCCGGTTCTGAATGTGCAGCACCGGACGTGGCCACGGGGCCTGGGGAGCACCACAACGAGCCCCGTCGGTTCGGACCAGCTGTCAACGTCCGCATGGACGTTTCAGTCCACTGCGGCCGGCGACGGGGGCATCGTGGCGTTGCCCTGGTCCATGACCAAGGTCCGCATCGGCCAGGGGATCGTGATGCCGGCGTCCGAGAGGGTCCGCTTGGCGGTCGACAGGACGCGATCACGGACAGCGAACACCTCGCCCACCGTGGGTGTGGTCCACCATCGCATCTCGAGGTGCACGCCCGAGTCGCCCAGCTCGACGATGAACACCTCGGGGGCCGGCTGCGACAGCACCCCCTCGACCTGCCCCAGCGCGTCACGCAGCAGGGTGCGGGCGAGGTCGTGGTCGTCGCGGTAGTCCACGCCGACGATCGCGCGCGTCCGGCGACGGCCGCGGTGCGTGAGGTTGACGATCGGTGCGCCGAACACCTGGCTGTTGGGCAGCAGCACCAGCTCACCGTCGAAGTCGACGAGCTTGGTGACGCGCAGGTTGACGTCCTCGACGGTCCCCTCGAAACCGTCCACCCTGATCTGGTCGCCGGGCCGGAACGGCCGTCGCAGCAGGATCAGGATCCCGGAGATGAAGTTCTCGAGGATCGACTGCACGGCGAACGCGAGGGCCAGCCCCGCGATGCCGAGCGCGGCCAGCGCCGATCCGACGTCCACCCCGGCGACCGAGAGCGCGAGCAGCAGCACGACCAGCACCAGCGTCACGCGCGAGATGGTCTGCACCAACCGCCCGACCGACGCGTCCAGCCGCTGACCGCTGGTCGCCCGCACGATGCCGCGCTGCAGCAGCCCGATGAACAGCATCCCGAGCACGAGCACGGTGACGCCGAGCACGATCAGCGGCAGCCGCTCGAGGAACGCACCGGTGAGCTCGCTGACCGCCACGTTGAGCCGGTCCGCCACCGATCCCGGGTCGGTGATGTCCACCGCGGCGGGGGTGGGGCTCGCCGTCAGCACGCCTGCGACCACCATCCCGCTCCTCGTCCGCCGTGACACTACGTGGCCCCGCCACGAGCCGCCTCCGGGGAGGGTGCCGAGCTCGTGGCTACGGTCCGTCGTCCGTCCACTCCCCCGGAGACACGCGCCAGTGAGCGAGTACAGCGCCAGCAGCATCAGCGTCCTCAAGGGTCTCGAGGGCGTGCGCAAGCGGCCCGCGATGTACATCGGGTCGACGGACAAGCGTGGTCTGCACCACCTCGTGTGGGAGATCGTCGACAACGCGGTGGACGAGCACCTCGCCGGGTACGCGGGCGCCATCACTGTCCGTCTGCTGGACGACGGTGGCTGCGAGGTGGTCGACGACGGTCGCGGCATCCCTGTCGACATCCATCCCACAGAGGGGCGGCCGGCCGTCGAGCTCGCGCTCACGACGCTGCACGCGGGCGGCAAGTTCGACTCGCAGAGCTACGCGGTGTCCGGTGGTCTGCACGGCGTCGGTGTGTCGGTCGTCAACGCGCTCTCGAACCGCACCGAGGTCGAGGTCACGCGCGACGGCCACGTGCACACCATCTCGTTCGAGAAGGGCCTCGTCGT
>JBFGFG010000018.1:0-15569 GCA_041579655.1 Nitriliruptoraceae bacterium | reverse complement strand
TCGACGTGCCGGTGCAGGTCGCGTGCAGCGGGGAGGGGAACTCCTGCGAGGGCACGCCGCACAGCGTCCCGTGCGCGGCGCGGGTGGACATCACGCCCTGTCCCGGTGCCACGAGGTCCACGAGGCGGGAACCGTCGAGGTTCGGCCCGTGCGCGGAGCAGGTGCACAGGTCGTCGCCCGAGGTCGCCCCGGGACGACCGCTCTTGGAGCCGCCCATGGCGAGGATGTTCTTGCCCTCGTCGGGCGCGCCCTGCGTCGAGGTGCCGCCGCTGCCGTTCATGATGGAGAACACGACACCCAGCTGTTGGTTGCCGGGCGTGCCCGGGTCGGCGTCGCGCACGGCAGCGTCTGCCTGACGGGTGGCCTCGTCGTAGCCCTTCGGCGTGCCCGAGGGACCCCAGGAGTTCTGGACGACCGAGGCGCCGGCGCGCGCGGAGGTCTGGAACAGCGCCGTGATGGACGGGGTCGAGGCGGCGACGTTGATCGCGTTCTGGATGTGCAGGTCCGCCCCGGGCGCCACGCCCCGACCGAAGCGGTAGCCGCCGATGCGGCCGTCACCGATACCGGTCGAGCCGTCACCGAGCACGATGCCGGACACGTGCGTTCCGTGACCAATCGCATCGTCGCTGGAGCGGGCGAGGCAGTCGGCCCCGAGGGTCGGGGTGTAGGACGTGCAGGTGAGCTTGCGGTTCGACAGCTCGGGGTGCGTGAGGTCCGCGCCGCCGTCGACCACGGCGACGGTCACACCGCTGCCGTCGGCGCCGAACGCCGTGGCAGGGTCGTACGCACCGACAGGGTTCTTCACGCCCTGCGCGACGATCGCGGCCGTCCGCTCGTCCCGGAGCGCGTCGAGGCCGACGAGGTCGTCCGCTGCAGCCACGCTGTAGACGTCGGGGCGCGCCGCGAGCACCCGAGCCAGCCGTGCGTCGCCCGGCATCGTCAGCACGAGGCCGCCACCACGGGTGAAGCCGCGCGTGGTCACGCTGTCGGCCACGGCGGTCAGGTCGGACGTCGGCAGGGTGGTGGTCACACGCAGGGCGGTCGCGCCGGCAACGTCCGGGTTCAGCCGGTGCTCGGGTGCGAGCACGCCCGCGAAACGCACCCCATCGAACGCCCGGATCGCTTGGGTCTGCGCCGCGTCAGCCCACACGAGGTAGGACACCGGCGCCAGCGGCTGCAGCAGCACCGCGCCGCTGGCGTCGACGGCGTCCACGGTGGCGGTGTCGCCACGCCGGGCCAGCTGCACGAGCACGAGGTCGTGCTCGACCGGGTCCAGCGACGCCAGGTCCAGCGCAGGGTTCACCGTGCCCGCCGCGAACGGGAGCTCGTGGAGCGGGCTGGAACCCGCTGCGAGGGCGCTCTGACCGCTCGGGAGGGCAGGGGCGGCCGCGATGAGCAGGCCGGCTGCGACGCCGGCTGCGAGGACGGAACGGACTCGGGACACCTGATGCTCCAGCTCAGCGCGAAGGATGCGTGTCGAGGTATTCGCCGTGCGCACCGCGCGTCCCTGCTGCGCTCCGATCCGGGTGCCACCGGCGCACGGACGTAGGCTCCCTGCCGTGCTGACCCTGCTGACCGACGTCGACCTCCACGCCCCGCGCTCGCGGGGCGTGGTCCACGTGCTGGTCGCGGCCGGTCGGATCGTCTGGATCGGCCCCGACAGGCCCTCGCTGGACCCCTCGCTGGGTGTCGAGGTCGTCGAGCTGGGCGGGCGCACCGTGGTGCCCGGCCTCGTGGACGGGCACGTGCACGTGACCGGCGGCGGCGGCGAGGGAGGACCCAGCACGATGGTCCCCCCACCGGCGCTGTCGACGTTCACCTCGGTGGGTGTCACCACCGTCATCGGGCTGCTCGGGACCGACGACATCACCCGCTCGCCGGCCGACGTGCTGGCGCGGGTGCACGGACTACGCGCGGAGGGCCTGCGCGCCTGGATGCTCACCGGCGGCTACCACCTGCCTGCGGCCACGGTCACCGGCCGCGTGGCCACGGACCTCGTCCAGCTCGAGCCGGTGCTCGGCGTGGGCGAGGTCGCCGTCAGCGACCACCGGGGGAGCGTCACCGATGCCCGTGCCCTGCTCGACCTCGCCAGCGAGGTCCGGGCGGCCGCGCTGCTCGCGGGCTGCGGCGGCTCCGTGCACCTGCACCTCGGCGACGCGCCGGCTGGCCTCGCACCGCTGCGGGAAGCGATCGACGCGCAGCACGTGCCCGTGAGCCTGTGGCACCCGACCCACGTCAACCGCTCCTCGACCCTGCTCGACGAGGCGATCGCCCTCGCGCTCGACACCGGGCTGCGTATCGACGTCACGGCGTTCCCGGTGGACGACGACGACCCGGCGGTCCCCGCGGCCGCCGCGCTGCGTCGGGCCATCGACGCGGGCGTCGCGCTCGAGCAGCTCACGCTCAGCAGCGACGCCGGCGGCTCCTTGCCCGTGTTCGACGCTGGCGGGGTCCTCACCGGCCTCGACGTCGGCGCGGCCGACGGCCTGCTCGACACCGTGCGGGCCCTGGTCGCCGACGGCCTGCCGCTGCAGGACGCGCTCGTCTGCGTCACCACCGCCCCGGCCGCGCAGCTCGGCCTGCGCGACGTCGGACACCTCGACGTCGGCGCCCACGCGGACCTGGTGGTGCTCGACCCAGACCTCAACCCCACGGCCGTCATGATCGGCGGCCGCTGGCACGTGCGCGACGGCGAGCTCGTCGTGCGCGGAACCTTCGAGACAGGAACCAACACATGAGTCCCTCCCCGGTCGCCGACGGCGAGACCCGCGGCTTCCTCATCCCCATCGGGGGCGCCGAGGACCACGAGACGCGCCACATCCTCAAGCGCTTCGTGGCGCTCGCAGGCGGCGACGAGGCGCGCATCGCGATCATCCCCACGGCGTCGCGCATGCGTGACACCGGCGCGCGCTACGTCGAGGTGTTCGACGAGCTCGGCGTCGCCGACGCCGTCTCGCTGCCCATCCGGGTGCGCAGCGATGCCCAGAGCGAGCGCTACATCAAGGAGATCGATCGCGCGACCGCGGTGTTCATCACCGGCGGCGACCAGCTGCGCCTCTCCACCATCCTCGGTGGCACCGAGGTGTTCAAGGCGATCCGTCGCGTGCACGCCTCCGGCACCCACGTGGCCGGCACGTCGGCCGGCGCCGCGATCGTCCCCGAGCACATGCTCGCCGGGGGCGACTCGGGCCCCACGCCGAGCGTGACCAGCGCGACCCTCGCGCCGGGCCTCGGGCTCACGAACAAGGTCGTGATCGACCAGCACTTCACGCAGCGCGACCGGCTCGGCCGCCTGCTGACGGCGATCTCGTACAACCCGTTCATGATCGGGCTCGGAATCGACGAGGACACCGCCGCCTTCATCGGACCGGACGACGTCCTGGAGGTCGTCGGTTCGGGCGCGATCACGATCGTGGACCCGCAGCACCTCGACCACTCCTCGATGGCCGAGGCCCGCACCGGGGAGCCGGTGTCGCTGATCGACCTGCGCCTGCACGTGCTCGCCGAGGGCGGTCGCTACGACCTCGACAACCGGGTCGCGCACCTGGTGTGAGCTGCGGGCAGGTTCCGCGCAGAACATCGGCGATCCCTGCTGCCTCGCAGCGTGCCGAGGCCTACGGTGCGTCGCCTGTCGTCGCACCGTCGCCTCTCGTCCCCCACCCACCCGGAGCAAACTCGATGCGGATCGTCTCCACGAACGTCTACGTCGGCCCGAACCTGTACGCCAGCTTCCCGGTCATCCGGCACGTGCTGGACCTCGGGCCGCTCGAGAAGTGGCCGACCGGACGGCTCGGTGAGGGGTTCCGGGAGGGGTTGCTCGAGGCGCTGCCCGGGCTCGCCGAGCACGGCTGCTCGTACGGCGAGCCGGGCGGCTTCGTCAAGCGCCTCACCGACGACGAGGGGACCTGGCTGGGCCACGTGCTCGAGCACGTCGCGATCGAGCTGCAGGTCGTGGCGGGCAACGACGTCACGTTCGGCAAGACCAGGGGCACCGGGGAGCCCGGTCAGTACAACATGGTGTTCGCGTACCTCGACCGCGAGGTGGGCCTCGAGGCCGCCGACCTCGGGCGTCGCCTGCTGCTGCAGCTGCTGCCCGAGGAGGCCCGGGCCGACCTCGAGGACGTCCCCGAGGTGCTCGACTGGGACGAGGAGCGCGACGACTACATCCGCTCGGCGCAGCGCCGCGCGCTCGGGCCGTCGACCAACTCCCTGGTGCAGGCCGCCCGGGACCGCGACATCCCGTGGCTGCGGCTGAACCGCTACTCGCTGGTGCAGTTCGGCCACGGCAAGTACCAGCGCCGCATCCAGGCGACGATCACCTCCGAGACGCGCCACATCGCGGTCGAGATCTCCTCCGACAAGGAGGAGACCCACGACCTGCTGCGCGACCTCGGCCTGCCGGTCCCGGTCCAGCGTGTCGTGCAGTCGGCCAGCCGCGCCGTGCGCGCCGCCCGCCACATCGGCTTCCCGGTCGTGCTCAAGCCGCTCGACGGCAACCACGGGCGTGGCGTGAGCATCAACCTCACCACCGACGAGGAGGTCGAGGAGGCGTTCGAGATCGCGCTCGAGCAGGCCAAGGGCCGCAGCGTCGTGGTCGAGACCTTCGTCACCGGCTACGACCACCGCATGCTGGTGGTGGACAACAAGCTCGTCGCGGTCGCCAAGCGCGTCCCCGGCCACGTCGTCGGCGACGGTGAGCACACCATCGCCGAGCTCGTGGACATCGTCAACGAGGACCCGCGCCGTGGCGTGGGTCACGAGAAGGTGCTGACCAGGCTCGAGCTCGACCGGGCCGCGCTGGGCCTGATGCGCGACGCCGGCCACACCGCCGAGACGGTGCTCCCGGCGGGCGAGGCGTTCCACCTGCGCACTACGGCGAACCTCTCGACCGGCGGCACCGCCATCGACCTGACCGACGTCGTGCACCCGGACAACCGCGTCATGGCCGAGCGGGCAGTGAAGGCCGTCGGCCTCGACGTCGGCGGGGTGGACTTCCTCACCGACGACATCACCCGGTCGTACAAGGACATCGGTGGCGGCATCGTCGAGGTGAACGCAGCCCCCGGGTTCCGCATGCACGTTGCGCCGTCCGAGGGCACCCCGCGCGACGTCGCGGGCGCGGTGATGGAGATGCTGTTCCCGTACGGCACCCCGACCCGGATCCCGATCGCCGCGATCACCGGCACCAACGGCAAGACCACCACCAGCCGCATGGTCGGCCACATCCTCAAGGGCGGCGGCCACACCGTCGGCATGACCTCCACCGACGGCGTGTACGTCGACGGCCAGCTGACGGTGAAGGGCGACCTCACCGGTCCCGGCGCGGCACGCATGGTGCTGCGCGACCCGTCGGTGGACGTCGCCGTGATGGAGACCGCCCGCGGCGGGATGCTGCGCAGCGGCCTCGGCTTCTCGAGCGCTGACGTCGGAGCCGTGCTCAACGTCACCGCCGACCACCTCGGCCTGCGCGGCATCGACACCGTCGAGCAGCTCGCGGAGGTCAAGCGCATCGTCGTGGAGGTGGCCACCGACACCGCGGTGCTCAACGCCGATGACGAGCACTGCCTCGCGATGGCGTCGCACACCAAGGCCAAGCACCTGTGCTACGTGACGCTCGCCGGCGAGCACGCCCTGGTGAAGGAGCACGTGCGCGCCGGGGGACGGGCCGTGGTGCTCGAGCAGGGCCTCAACGGCTCCATGATCACGATCTACGACAAGGGCGCCCACGTGCCGTTGCTGTGGACGCACCTGATCCCCGCGACGCTGGAGGGCCGCGCGCTGCACAACGTGCAGAACGCGATGTTCGCGGCCGCGATCGCGTACTCGATGGACGTCAACCTCGAGGACATCCGGCTGGGCCTGCGCACGTTCGACACCTCGTTCTTCCAGGCGCCCGGCCGCATGAACCTGTTCACCGAGCACCCGTTCGACGTGCTGCTCGACTACGCGCACAACCCGGCGGCCGTGCAGGCGCTGACCGACACCGTGGACCGCTTCGACATCAGCGGGCAGCGCACCATCGTGCTCGCAGCACCCGGCGACCGTCGCGACGAGGACATCGAGGACATCGCCCGCATCGTGCTGGGCCACTTCGACCGCTACATCTGCAAGGCGGACGACCAGCGGCGTGGCCGCGGTGAGGACGAGGTGCCGCGCATGCTCGAGGCGGTGCTGCTCGCCGGTGGCGTGGACCCCTCGGCCATCGACGTGGTGGTCGACGAGCAGGACGCGATCGACCACGCGATGCGCACCGCGGGCCCCGGCGACCTCGTGGTGGTGCTCGGCGACGACGTCACGCGCTGCTGGAAGCAGATCGTGCAGCTCTCCCCGGACGGCGACCGGCCTGCGCCGTCCTCGTCGACCGTGACCACCCCGCTGCCCGAGCCCACCGGCATCGGCTCGCTGCTCGCCGCCGGCACCTTCGTGCGCGACGAGCGCGGCGTGCGTGTCGTGGTCGAGGTCGAGCAGGAGGACGACTGAGGTGGAGCTCCTCGAGGTCCGCCGCCTGACCGGCCCCAACCTGCTCCTCGACGGCCCCGCGGCGGTCATGGACGTGGCCAGCGGCGACGCCGCTGCGCTCGGGGTGCGCCTGCGCACCCGTGTGGACACGTACCTCGCCGCGCTCGGCTGGAGCGCGCCGATCACGGTGCGCGTCTGGGATGGCGGCCTCACACTGGCCTACCCGGCCGACGTCGACGCGCTGTACGCCGCGTGCGAGGTGCTCGAGCGGGTGTGGGACGAGCTGCTCGCCGGTCACGACGGCGGCGACGTGGACCCCGAGGCGGTGCAGCGCATCACGGCGTCAGCGGCCGAGGAGCGCGACCCAGCGATGCGCGCGATGCTCGACGCCGCGACCCAGCGCGGCGTGGCCGCGCTGTGGGACGACGACGAGGTGTCCGTCGGCCTCGGGGCGGGGTCGGTGTCCTGGTCGCGGGGCGAGGTGCCGGCCCCTGACGACGTCGACTGGAGCGCCGTGCACGACGTGCCGGCGGCGCTCGTGACCGGCACCAACGGCAAGTCGACCACCGTGCGGATGCTGGCAGCGATCCTCCGTGCGGACGGGCGCCACCCCGGCAACTCCTCGACCGACGGCATCGTGGTCGACGGCGAGCTCGTGGAGCGCGGGGACTGGTCCGGGCCCGGTGGCGGCCGCACCGTCGCCCGCGACCGGCGCGTGGGCACGATGGTGCTCGAGGTCGCGCGCGGGGGGCTGCTGCGACGCGGCCTGCCCGTCGAGCGTGCCGAGGTCGCGGTGGTGACCAACATCGCCGACGACCACCTCGGCGAGTACGGGAGCGAGACGGTCGAGGACCTCGCCCACGCCAAGCTCGTGGTCGCCAAGGCGGTGCGTGACAGCGGGGTGCTGGTGGTGAACGCGCAGGACCCGTTCCTGCTGGACGCCGCGGCTCGTGGCCCGCGCACGTGGTGGTTCGCGGTCGACGAGCACGCCCCCGGTGTCGCGCGTGCGCTGGCGGACGGCAGCCGCTGCTTCGTCGTCAGCGACAGCGTGGTGATGGAGCGCAGCGCCGAGGGAGACACCCCGATCGTGGCGGTCGCGGAGATCCCGGCCGCGATGGGCGGGGCCGCCGGGCACAACGTCGCCAACGCGCTGGCCGCCGCCGCGGCTGCCCGCGCCCTCGGCGTCGCGCCCGAGGTGGTGGGTGATGCGCTGCGGGCGTTCGTCGCCGACGCCCAGAGCAACCCGGGCCGCGCCAACCGCTACGAGCTCGACGGCGTCACGGTGATCGTCGACTTCGCGCACAACGTGCACGGGGTCACCGCGATGGCGAACCTGGTGCGCTCGTTGCCCGCGAACCGGCGACTCGTGCTGTTCTCGCAGGCGGGGGACCGCCCCGACCCGGCGCTGGCAGCGCTCGCCGGGGCCGTGGCACGCACCGAGCCCGACGCCTACGTCGTCGCCGACGTCCCCGGCTACCTGCGTGGACGCGAGCCGATGGAGGTGCCCGCGAAGCTCGCGGCCGGGCTCGTGGCCGCCGGCGCGAGCGCGGACGTGATCACGCACGCCGCCGACGCCGTGGTCGGCACCGAGCACGCGCTGGACTGGGCCCGCAGCGGCGACGCGCTGCTGCTGCTGGTGCTCGAGGCCCGCAGCGGCGTCCGCGAGCTGCTGCACGCCAGAGGTGCCGTCGAGGTGTGAGCGCGGCTGAGGTCGGGTGCGAACGGCCGCTCGCGGTCCGCCCCTGCGGCACGGGGCGCGACTACGGTCGGCAGCCCACCTCGGAAGGCCTCCCGTGACCGCACTCGGCGACCTCGTCCCGACCGCCTTCGACCCGAACGGCAGCTCGTTCGTCGAGACGATGCGCCGCGCTGCGCCCGAGGCGCTGCCGCCGGTGCTGCGTGGGGACCTGCCGGCTGCGCTCGCGCAGCAGATCGTCCACGGGACCACCGTCATCGCGCTGCGCTTCGCCGGTGGCGTGCTCGTCGCCGGTGACCGCCGCGCCACCAGCGGCAACATCATCGCGCGTGGCGACATGCGCAAGGTGTTCCCGGCCGACGACTGGTCGGCCATCGCGATCGCCGGTGCGGCCGGACCGGCGATGGAGCTCGCCCGGGTGTTCTCCATCGAGCTCGAGCACTACGAGAAGGTCGAGGGCGACCCCCTGAGCCTCGAGGGCAAGGCGAACAAGCTCGCCGGGATGGTGCGAGCGAACATGAGCCTCGCGATGCAGGGCATCGTGGTGGTGCCGCTGTTCGCCGGCGTGGAGGCCGGCACCAGCCGCGGCAGCATCTTCGAGTACGACCCCATCGGTGGGCGCTACCGCGCCGCCGACCACGCGGCGTCGGGCTCCGGGTCGATCATCGCCAAGCAGACGCTGAAGCGCTTCGTGGACCCCAGCTCCGACGAGGAGACCGCCACGACGCTGGCGGTCGAGGCGTTGTTCGACGCCGCCGACGACGACTCCGCCACCGGTGGGCCCGACCTCGTGCGCGGCATCTTCCCGATCGTGACCGTCATCGACGCCGAGGGCTACCGCGAGCTGCCGGAGTCCGACGTCGCCGACCGTGTCGACACCGTGATCGCGGCGCGCGTCGCCCGACGCCCCATCGAGGACCCCGAGCGCTGAGCGATCCCATCGCCGACGCCCTGCGCCGGCCGCCCAACGTCACCAGATGACCCGCTGATCCGAAGGAGCCCGCGTGGCCACCCAGTTCTACGTCGCGCCCGAGCAGATGATGAAGGACCGGGCGGAGTACGCCCAGAAGGGCATCGCTCGCGGTCGCGCCCTGGTCGCCGTCGCGTACACCGACGGCGTCGTGTTCGCGGGCGAGAACCCCTCGCGCACGCTGTACAAGACCAGCGAGGTGTACGACCGCATCGGCTTCGCGGCGGTGGGCAAGTACAACGAGTTCGAGTCGCTGCGCGTCGCCGGGATCCGCCTCGCCGACATGAAGGGCTACCAGTACGCCCGCGGCGACGTCGCCGCGAAGTCGCTGGCGAACGCCTACAGCCAGTCGCTGGGCGCGATCTTCATGGGCGGGGACAAGCCGTACGAGGTCGAGCTGCTGCTCGCCGAGGTCGGTGAGCTCGCGGGTCTGGACATGTTCCACATCCGCTACGACGGCTCCATCGTGGACGCGCACCGCTTCGTGGCCATCGGCGGCGAGGCCGACGCCGTGCGTGATGCTCTCGAGCAGCGTTGGGAGCCTGACATGGAGCTACGCGCCGCGGTGCGTTGTGCCGTGGAGTCGCTCTCCACCGTCGCAGGGCGCGACATCCCCGCCGAGGACCTCGAGGTGTCCGGGCTCGACCGCAACCGGCAGCGGCGCCGGTTCTTCCGGCTGGACGTCGCCGATGTCGCCGCGCTGCTGGTGGACTGATGCACGCGCGCATCTTCGGCATCGAGAACGAGTACGGGGTCACCTGCACCTTCAACGGTCAGCGGCGCCTCAGCCCCGACGAGGTGGCCCGCTACCTGTTCCGCCGGGTGGTCTCGTGGGGCCGCAGCAGCAACGTGTTCCTCGAGAACGGTGCGCGGCTGTACCTCGACGTCGGCTCGCACCCCGAGTACGCCACCCCGGAGTGCAGCAACCCGCTCGACGCGGTGAAGCACGACAAGGCGGGCGAGCGCATCCTCGAGGAGCTGGTCGCGGCCGCCGAGCAGCGGCTGGCCGAGGAGGGCATCGCAGGTCGCATCTCGCTGTTCAAGAACAACACCGACTCGGCCGGCAACTCGTACGGCTGCCACGAGAACTACCTGGTGGGACGCGTGGGGGAGTTCCAGCGGCTCGCGGACGCGCTCATCCCGTTCCTGGTCTCGCGCCAGGTGTTCGCCGGCGCGGGCAAGGTGCTGCAGACCCCGCGTGGCTCGATCTTCTCGCTCGCGCAGCGGGCGGAGCACATCTGGGAGGGCGTGTCGTCGGCCACCACGCGCAGCCGCCCGATCATCAACACCCGCGACGAACCGCACGCCGACGCCGAACGCTTCCGGCGGCTGCACGTGATCGTCGGCGACTCCAACATGTCCGAGTACACCGCCTACCTGAAGGTCGCCACCACCGACCTGGTGCTGCGCACGCTCGAGCACGAGCCCGTGCTGCGGGACTACAGCCTCGAGAACCCGATCCGTGCGATCCGCGAGATCAGCCACGACCTCACCGGCACCCGGCTGGTGAAGCTCACATCCGGCGCCGAGATGTCGGCGTTGGACCTGCAGGAGAGCTACCTCGAGCGCGTGGAGCGCTTCGTCGAGCGCGACGACGAGTCCACAGACGCCGACCGCGAGGTGGTCAAGCGCTGGCGCCACGTCATCGCCGGGCTGCGCTCCGACCCGATGAGCCTGCACCGCGAGCTGGACTGGGTCGCGAAGTACGCGATGATCGAGTCCTACCGCGAGCGGCACGACCTCTCGCTCGCGCACCCGAAGGTCGCGATGCTCGATCTCGCGTACCACGACGTCACGCGCGACCGCGGGCTGTACTACCTGCTGGAGCGTCAGGGGCGGGTGCACCGACTGCTGGACGACGAGCAGATCGAGGACGCGAAGACCAACGCGCCACACGACACCCGAGCAGCGCTGCGCGGGCGCTTCATCCGAGCGGCGAAGGAGAAGCGGCGCGACTTCACCGTGGACTGGGTGCACCTGAAGCTCAACGACCAGGCGCAGCGCACCGTGCTGTGCAAGGACCCGTTCCTGTACGAGGACGAGCGCGTGGACAAGCTCATCGCGTCGATGTGACCCGGGTGGCCCGGGTCACAGCCCTGGTCAGCCCTCGCCACCCGAGCAGCGGTCCTTGGAGTAGCTGAGGACCTCCTCGCCGGCGGTGCGCACGGCGTCCGCGCGCAGCGGCTCGGCGGAGTCCTGCGCCTCGGCCTCCTCCACGGCGGCCACGATGGTGGCCACCTCGTCCCGGAGCTCCTCCGGGGCCTTGTCGGCGAGGTCCTCGGCGGCGCTGCGCGCGGCCTCCACGTCGCGCTGGGCAACCGCGGCCCCGAGCTTGAGCGCGCCACCGCACCAGCGCAGCGTCTCGAGCGTGCCCTCGACGGTGTCACGGGCGTCGTCGGCCAGGGACTGCGCCTCGTCGATGCGCTCGTTGACCGAGTCACAGCCGGCGACGCCGAGCGTGAGGGCGGCGAGCAGCACGGGGGCGAGCAGCTTGTAGGAACGGGTGCGCACGATGGCCTCACGGGTTGGCGGTGTGGGGATGATGCCGTGGCCCCGCCCCTCGTGCCGCGTAGGCTCGGCGACCCTCGTCTGCGGAGCACGCGTGAGCGCGAAGACCGAACGGCTCGTCAACCTGACGGTCGCCCTGCTCGCGACGCGCACGCCGGTGACGTTCCAGCAGCTGCGGGAACGCATGGGGGAGTGGCAGGACGGCGACCCCGAGTCCCAGCGACGCAAGTTCGAGCGCGACAAGGAGGAGCTGCGGCGACTCGGCGTGCCGATCGACTCGGTGATGACCGACAGCCTCGGCGGTGAGCCCGCCTACCGGGTGGACCCGGCGCGCTACGCGCTGCCCGACGTCCCGCTGACCGTCGAGCAGATGACCGTGCTCGCGGTCGCGTTCCAGCTCGTCGAGGGCGGCGCGGACCAGCTCACGTTCTCGAAGGTGGCGGCGCGTGCCCCGGACCCGCAGGAGGCGACCGTCCCCTCCGGCATCACGGTGCGGGCCGCGGACGTGTCGCACGTGACCCCGCTCGCGTCGGCGATCGTCGAGGGGCGGGTGGTGCGTTTCACCCACCGGCGCACCACGGGCGAACGTGTCGAGCGCGAGGTCGAGCCGTACGCGCTGCTGCAGCGGCGCGGCACCTGGTACCTGCGCGGCTTCGACCGCACGGTCGAGGACCACCGCATCTTCCGTACGGACCGCATCGAGGGCAAGGTCCTGGTGACCGACGAGCCGGTGACGATCGACCCGCAGGAGGTCGACCCCCGCGGCGCGGACGCGCTGTTCGAGCTCCCGGACGAGGTCGACGTCACCGTGGCCGTGCGAGGCCCGGACGGCTGGGAGGTCGAGCACCGCCGCGACCGTTGGTGGCGTGCGACCTCGCGGGCTCTCGGGGACAGCCCCGACGTGGTGATGCTCGCGCCGACCGACGCACGCGAGGCGGTCGTGGACGCGCTCCGCGCCGTGCTGGCCGCCCACGCGCAGGAGGTGGTCGCGTGAGCGCCACCGCCGCCGTGCAACGACTGCTGACGCTGGTGCCCTGGCTGCTCGAGCGCCCGGGTGCCCACGTCGACGAGGCTGCGGCCGCCGTCGGGGTGGACCGCGCGACCGTGCTGGCCGACCTGTCCTTGCTCGACTTCTGCGGTCTGCCCGGGCGGCTCGGGGGCGACCTGTTCGAGACGCACCTGATCGGCGACCGCGTCGTGCTCGAGCTGGCGCCCGCGTTCGACAAGCCGATCCGACCGACGCCGGACGAGGCCCTGCGCCTCGTGCTCTCGCTCGACCACGTCGCGGCGGTGCTCGGCGACGAGCTCCCGGGGCTGGACGAGGCCGTCGCCGCGTTGCGCACCGCGGCCGGCGTGCCCGACGGGGTCCGCGTCGTCGAGGACGGCAGCGTCACCCACCTCGACACCGTCCGTGACGCGCTCACGAGCGGACGCGCCGTCGAGCTGCGCTATCGCGGCCGCGGCGACGACCAGCCCCGGGCCCGTCAGGTGGACCCGTGGGAGCTGCTGCTGCACCGCGGGGTCTGGTACCTGCGGACCCACGACCGCGACGCCGACGCCGCGCGCACCTTCCGACTCGACCGCATCAGCGAGCTGCGGGTGCTCGACGACGTCGTACGCGTGCCGCGCCCCTCGGGCGCGCTGCCGGAGCCGACGTACGTCCCCGGCCCCGACGACGTACGGGTCGAGCTGCGCATCGCACCACGGGGGCAGTGGATCCTCGACGCGGTCGAGGCGCAGGACGTCGAGCACCGCACCGACGGTGTGACGACAGCGGTGGTGGCGACCGACGCCCCGGCCTGGCTGGTGCAGCTGGTGCTGACCGCCCGCGGCGAGGTCGAGGTCGTCGCACCTCCACGGGTACGCCGGATGGTCGTCGAGGCCGCCTCCGCGGGCCTCGCAGCCCACGACGAGCTCGGACCCGACGACATCTGAGCGCAGCTCACGGCGCGTGGACCGGGCAGGACTAGTGACCCGGCGTCATATCGTGTCTGACCTACGTGCATTCGCTGAAGCCGGGCGTAGCGGCGCCGACTGGTCCATCACGAGGGGCAAGGAGGCCGCGATGACTCGTATACGTGCAACATGTCCGATGTGTGGTGAGGTGGATCTCCGCCCCGACGACATCGAGCTCGAGATCGTCCGTGACGTCATCGAGGACGTCGCCGAGGGCTCGTGCTACCGGTTCGACTGCCCCACGTGCACCGAGCGGGTCACCAAGCCCGCCGACGAGCGCATCGCACGGCTGCTGACCACCGGCGGGGTCTCCGTCCGGGTCGCCGGTCAGGCGACCGAGCCGCACCCCGAGGCGCCCGGCCACGGTCCCGCGCTGACGCTCGACGACCTCATCAGCTTCCATCAACTCCTCGAGTCCGAGGCCTGGTTCTCTGGGCTCGAGGCGATGACCCGGTAACACGGGTCAACCCTGGTGCGATCACGGCTCCCCGGAAACGGGGAGCCGTGATCCGTTTGCGTAGGCTCCGCAGCCCGTGTCCCCGACCCATGGCCCTGACGTGCCCGTGCTCGCCGTGGTGCTGCTGCTGCTCGGCAGCGTGCTGAGCCTGCTCCTGCTCGCCGTGGTGCTCGTGCTGGCGACCGACCGGCTGCGGGTCACCGTGGAACGGCTGCTGGCCGTGCGCAGCAGCGTGGAGCCCGCGCTCGAGGCCCTGCAGGCAGATGTTGCCGAGGCCCGTGAGGGGATCGCCCGCGTGCAGGGCGCACGCCGCCGACCGGACGGTCGGTGACCAGCGGCACGGACAGCGCCGATGCATCGGTGCGCAGCGCACGTGGTGTCGTACCTTCGAGGGACACGGCTCGTTGAACGGGCAGGCACGTCTGCCCGTGTCCCAGCCAGCACCAGAACGGAACGTTCATGCCCGGTGGCCCCGAACTCATCATCATCCTCGCCGTCATCATCCTGCTGTTCGGCGCCAAGAAGCTGCCCGAGCTCGCGGGCTCGGTGGGCAAGTCCATCAAGGAGTTCCGCAAGGAGACTGCGAGCGCCATGAAGGACGAGGACAAGCCCGCTGACGACGAGGCCTGACGCACCACATGACAGCTGACGCTCCCACGACGGGAGAGATGTCGCTCCTCGAGCACCTCGATGAGCTGAGGTCGCGACTGGTCAAGGTCGCGGCCGCTGTCGTCGTGGGCACGGTGCTGGCCTACGCGTTCTACGACACCGTCAGCGGCGTGCTGGTGGGGCCGTACTGCGAGCTCGAGGGGCTGCGCGAGCAGGTGGTCGACTGCGCCCTGCGCGTGGACGCCCCCCTGGAGGGGTTCAGCCTGCGCATCAAGGTGTCGATGCTGATCGGCTCCTTCCTCGGTGGCCCCGTGATCTTCTGGCAGCTGTGGCGGTTCATCGCGCCGGGGCTCACGGAGAAGGAGCGCCGCTACGCGGCACCGTTCGTGTTCGTCTCGCAGGCGCTGTTCGGCCTCGGGATCGCGTTCGCTTGGTTCGTGATCCCCAACGCGCTGGACGTGCTGTCGCGGCTCGGCGGGGCCAACGTGCGGGTCGACTTCCGCGCCGCCGAGTACGTCAGCTTCATCCTCACCACGTCCGTGGCGTTCGGTGTGGTGTTCCTGCTGCCGGTGGTGCTGACCTTCCTCGCGCTGCTGGGTGTGCTCACCGCGGCCTCGATGCGCACCGCACGGCCGTACGCCGTGGTCGGTACCGCGGTGGTCGCGGCTGTGGTCACCCCCACGACCGACCCGCTGACCATGCTGCTGATGATGGGCCCGATGGTCCTGTTCTACGAGATCTCCATCCTGTTCGCCGTGTACTTCGAACGCCGCCGGCGCAAGGCCGCGGCAGCCCAGGACGATGCGTGACCGATGATGTGAGAGGTTCGTTCCTCAGCCTGCTCGGGTTCACGCCTGACGAGTTCCAGCTCGACGCCATGGCCGCGCTCGACGAGGAGCGCAGCGTGCTGGTCG
>JBFGFG010000017.1:0-16115 GCA_041579655.1 Nitriliruptoraceae bacterium | reverse complement strand
CGGGGCCCGGGGCGACGTGCGGTGTGTCAGCTGGGTGTCACTCGGCGACGGGGTACGCCGCGGCGAGCTCCGGGTCGAGCTTGAGGAAGAACACGCCGTCCTCGGTCGCGGTCACCGCGAGGGTGCCGGACGGGAAGTACGGGTAGTTCGACCAGGTACCGGCGAACACGCCGTTGTCGCCGTGCGGGAACTGGAAGTCCGGGAAGATGTCGAACTCGGCGACCATCGCGAGCGACTTCGCACCGGTGTCCGCGTCGACGACGGGCTCCTGGTCGAAGATCTGCAGACCCGCGGTGTAGTTGCTCTGGAAGAGCAGCCCACGGTGGGTGTACATGTTGTGGTCGATGTTCACGCCGCCCGGACGGTTGATGAAGTCGAGCTTCACGTCGTCGAGGTCGGTCATGTCGTAGACGAAGGTGCGGGTGGCCGTGGCCTTCGAGTTCTTCTCGTCGAGCTCGTCACCGTGGAAGTACAGCTCCTGGTCCTCGGACATCCAGCCCTGGTGGCTGTACGCCACGCCCGGGTAGAGCTCCTCGGAGTTCTCAGCGGTCTTGGTGTCGAACAGGGTCACGGGCGAGGCCGGGTTGCTCATGTCGACCCAGGCGACGCCGTCCTCGTGGGCGGTGACGCAGATCGGCTTGCCGGTGTGGTCGGCGTCGGGGCCGATGTAGGTGGTGCACTGCGCGTCGTGGATGTAGCCCTCCTGGTCGTGGCAACCCACGTACCGCGGGGCCATCGGGACGGAGATGTCCACGGCGTGGAGGCCAGCGTTGTCCAGCGGCTTGCCGCCGGTGGTGCAGACCGAGCCGATGCCGAGCGCCGCGCCGGAGCCGACGAGGTACAGCATGTCAACGTCGGTGTTGATCACGACGTTGTGGGCGACGAGGTCGAGCGGGTAGGTCGCCACGGGCAGCGGCACGGTGGTGCCGGCCGGGACCTCGACGAGCGTGTCGAGGATGGTCAGGTCGAGGATCTTCATGCCCATCGCGGGCGACTCGCTGACGATGTACGCGGTGTCGTTGTTGATCTTGATGTCGAACCAGATCAGCTGCGCGCCGGTGTTGAAGACGTGGCCGAGGTACTCGGGCGCCTCCGGGTCGGTGACGCGGATGACGGCGGCGCCGTTGGTCGCGCCGACGATCACGTACTCCTGGTCGGTGGGCGAGACCCAGCCCCAGATGTCGGACACGCCGTCACCGAGAGCGCCGACGGCCTTGTCGGCGAAGATGGCGCTGTTGGGCATGAAGCTCTGCAGGTCCACGTTCGTGCACTCGAACGTGACCGTGTTGACGGTGACCGAGTCCTCGACGCCGTCGCCGTCGGTGTCCGCGCACTCGGCGGGACCGGTGACGTCGGTGAGCCCGGCTGCGATCAGCTCGGACGCGATCATCGCGTCCTTGCTGTCGCCGTGGCCGCGCTGGCCGTCGAACAGGGCAGCGTTCGTGAGGGGGGCGAACGCCAGGCCGGCCAGCACGATGCCGGCGGACAGGGTGTTCCGGGTGCGACTACGCACAGGATGCTCCAGGAGAGAAGGGAGGGGGTACATGGGCCTCTTCGCCCCTGTTCCCCCCGTTCCCTGCCCGCGACCGGTCGTTGTGCGCACAGAGCACCCCGTCGACCGAGGGGCCGACGGGGCGCTGTGTGACGTTCTTCGGGCTGGTTCAGCCCTCGCTGTCGTCACGACGACGCCACAGCATCGCCGCACCACCGAGCGCGAGCACGGCGAGCAGCGCCGCGCCGCCGCCGGTCGCGGCGAGCTCGCCGCCGGCCGCGTCGGGCGCTGCGGCCTCGCCGCCGGTGTCGTCTGCGCTGGCGTTGGAGTCGCCGGTGCCGTCCACGCTGGCGTCCGAGTCACCGGTGTCGCCCACGCTGCCCGCGTCGGCGCCGTCGCCCCCACCGTCTCCGACGCTCGCGCCGCCGGCCGCGCCGTTGGCGAGCGCCTCGTCGAGGTCGCCGACGAGGAACAGGCCCTCACCGATGCCGCTGATCGCGATCGTGCCGCTGGGGAAGTACGGGTAGACGGACCAGGAGCCGTTGAACGCGGTCACCGGTGCGTCGTCGTCGTCCGGGTAGGTGTCGAAGTACGCGACCTCGGTCAGCGTCTGGTCGGCGAGCACCTGCGCGGAGTCAGCCACGTCGAAGATGCGCAGACCGGCCGTGTAGTTGGCCTGGTAGAGCAGCCCGTCGCGGGTGTACATGTTGTGGTCGATCGCGACGGTGTCGGCGACGTTGATGAACGCCACCTCCGGGTTGTCGAGGTCGGTCATGTCCACCACGATGGTGCGCGTGCCCTCGATGCCCGGCACGTACAGCTCGTCGAGCTCGTCACCGTGGAAGTACAGGGTCTGGTCCTCGCTCATCCAGCCCTGGTGGGCGTACGCGACGCCGTCGTACGGGATGCGCGAGATCTCGGTGATGGCCGTCGGGTCGGTCACGTCCTCCCAGATCAGGAGCTCCTCGTGGGAGGACACGCAGATGTCCGCGCCCTGGTGGTCAGGGTCGGGGCCGACGTACGCCGCGCAGTGCGAGTCGTGGATGTAGTCGACGAACCCGGGCTCACCGACGGTGCCGTCCGAACCGGTGCGCGGCGCCTTGTCCTGCGCCTCGAAGCAGTCCATGGGGCTCGGGTTGGCCGGGTCGGTGAGGTCGAAGGCGTACAGGCCGCCCCAGCAGGCGCCGACCCCGAGCAGGCCGGTGCCGGAGCCGACGAGGTACAGCACGCCGTTGTCCTCGTCGACCACCACGTTGTGCTGCGAGGTGTCCTGCGAGAAGCCGTCCACGAACAGTCGGTTGGTCGGCGCGATGGGCATGAACGGCGACGGCGAGGCACTCATGTTGTCCAGCTGGCGCAGGTCGAACACCACCAGCCCGTGGCCGAGGGACTCGGACGCGATGTAGGCGTGGTCGGCGTACACCTTGATGTCCTGCCACAGCAGGATGCCGGCGACGGTCGGGATCTCGCCGTAGTACTGCGGGTCCGTCGGGTCGGTCACGTTGTAGATCGCCGTGCCGTTGGTCTTGCCGAAGATGACGAACTCGTCGCTGGTCGTCGGCGAGGTCCAGCCCCAGATGTCCGACAGCCCGGTGTGCTCGAGCAGGCAGGCCGGGTCGTGCGCCGCCGGGTCGTCGACGACCTCGAGCGCGCAGCCGGTGAGCGGGTCGCGGACCGTGACCATCTCGTCGTCCGGCACGAAGCCGAGCAGGTCGAGCCCGTCGCAGCTGAACACGTCGGCCGAGCCGTCGGTGCAGGGCACGGCAGCGACGCGCGAGGCCGGGGCGGCCACGGAGCGCTGCTCGGCAGCGGCCGACTTGTAGGCGTGGTCGTTGCCTCCGGTGCCGACCGCGCTGGCGGCGATGCCGACGGCGGCGAGGATCAGGGCGGGCAGGACACGGGAGCGCATGGTGGTCCGGTTCTGTCGGAGGAGGGAGCGAGCCGTCGAGGCCGGGCGGGGCGTCAGCTCTCCCTGTGCCTGACGGCGGCGGGAGCGGCAGCCTGACCATGAGGCTGCCGTCAGGTTCCGGTCACGTCGCCTTCGCGCGGCCCGTCAGCCCGCGCCGTCCGGCCCGCGCGTGGCGACGGCCGAACGGCCTCATGGCATGGCCCGTACGCCGCGGCCAGATGGCCGACCGGCCACGTCGCGGTGTGTGTGCGGCGGGATGCCCGGGCATCGCACCTACGTTGACGGCCATGCCCCCGAGGAGTGAACAGATGATGGACCGCTTGCGGTCGCTGCCGGTGATCGGCACGGCCCTGCGCGTGCAGGAGCGTTACACCGAGGACCGAGCCGACGCGCTCGCCGCGGCCATCGGTCTGTTCGGGTTCCTGTCCCTGTTCCCGCTGCTGGCGCTGGTGCTCTCGATCGTCGGGCGGGTGCTCGAGGGTGACCCCGTGCTTCGCGCCCGCGCGATCAACGCCGTCACGCAGTCCGTCCCCGCGCTCTCGACGCTCGCCGGCGGCAAGGGGCAGGTCGCCGCGACGATCAACGCGATCACCGAGAACCCCGGCAGCCTGTCGCTGTTCGGTTCGATCTTCCTGCTCGTGGCGGGTCTTCGGATCGCGTCCGGCGCGCAGCAGGCGAGCTCGGCAGTGTTCCGCGTGGAGCTGCCGACCGGGCTGATGGCGCGGCTCACCCAGCTGCGGGCGCTCGCGGCGACGGGGACCCTGGCGCTGCTCGGTGCTGCGCTCGGAGGCACGGCCGGGGTGGACCTCAGCAACGGCGTCGAGGGGTTGGCCCGCTCGCTCGTGCTGCTCGGCCTGTCGTTGCTGCTCAACGTCGCGTTGTTCGCCGTGGCGTACCGCCTGTTCACGCCCGGGCCCGGACCGGCCTGGCGGGTGCTGCTGCCGGGCGCGGTGCTCGGCGGCACCGGCTGGATGGCGCTGCAGGTGTTCGGTGCCACCTACATCTCCCAGCAGGCCGGCAAGGAAGGCAGCGCGTACGGCGCGCTCGGCACCATCGTCGGGTTGTTGCTGCTGCTCTACATCGCCGGTCGCCTGTACCTGTACGGCGCGGAGCTCGCGGCGGTGCTGGGCGGCGTCGGCGCCGACGACGTGCCCGGGCCGGCCTTCAGCACCTCCGGCGAGGACGACGACGAGGTGCTCACCGCGGCGCATCGGCGCAGCGTCGAGCTGAGCCCCGTGCCCGACCACGACGAGCCGGCCACCGGCGGCGACCTCGTGCGCCTGGTGGCGGCGGGAGCGGCGGTCACGGTCACGGCGCGGGTCGTCTCGCGGCTGCTGCAGCGCTGAGCGGTCCGTCCCGTCCGCGGTCGCGTAGCGTCCGGGGTGCGCCGACCAGCGAGCACCGCGTGGACGTTCATCCCTCCGACCGTCACCGCCGACTGCGGCGGACCGCGGCGCTGCGGCGTGCGCACACCGAGACGCGGCTGCACCCGGCCGACCTCGTGCTGCCGCTGTTCGTGAAGCAGGAGCTCACCGAGGCGCAGCCGATCGGCTCGATGCCCGGCGTGTCGCAGCACTCCGTCGCCTCCGCGGTGGCGCTCGTGCGCGAGGCGGTCGGCCTCGGCGTGGAGTCGTTCATCCTGTTCGGCATCCCGAGCGCGAAGGACGCGACCGGCAGCAGCGGCTGGGACCCGGACGGCCCCGTCCCCGCCACGGCGCGGGCGATCAAGGACGCCGTCGGTGACGACGCGGTGGTGTGGGCCGACGTGTGCTCGTGTGAGTACACCGACCACGGCCACTGCGGCCCGCTCGACGAGCGCGGCTCGGTGATCAACGACGCGGCCGTGGAGGGCTACGTCCGCGAGGCCGTGCTGTACGCCGAGGCAGGCTGCGACGTGGTCGCGCCCAGCGGGATGATGGACGGCCAGGTCGCCGCGATCCGCGAGGGGCTCGACGGCACCGGCAACGACCACGTGCCGATCGTCGCCTACGCCGCGAAGTACGCCAGCGCGTTCTACGGACCGTTCCGCGACGCCGCGGAGTCCGGCATGACGCTCGGCGACCGTGCCGACCACCAGATGGACCCGGGCAACCGCCGCGAGGCGATCCGCGAGGTGCTGGCCGACGTCGAGCAGGGCGCCGACGTGGTGATGGTGAAGCCCGCGCTGGCGTACCTCGACATCATCCGCGAGGTCCGCGACGCCGTGGACGTCCCGGTCGCCGCGTACCACGTGTCGGGGGAGTACTCGATGGTGAAGGCGGCCGCCGAGCGCGGCTGGATCGACGGGGACCGTGCGATGGCCGAGGCCGTGCTGAGCATCCGCCGCGCCGGTGCCGGTCAGGTGCTCACCTACGCCGCGGTCGACCTCGCCCGCGCGCTGCAGGCCTGAGCCCGACGTGACCCACCCGCCGCGCCGAGAGCTGCCCAGCTGGGTGGCCGAGGTGCCGCTGGCGCACCGCGGGCTGTGGGACGAGCAGCGCCCCGAGAACTCGCTGGCCGCGTTCGCCGCTGCGCGTGACGCGGGCTGCGGCGTGGAGCTCGACGTGCACCTCACCCTCGACGGCGTGCCCGTGGTGCTGCACGACCACGACCTCGCGCGCACCGCGGGCGCACCCATCGCGGTGCAGACCATCACCCGCGACGAGCTGCGCGAGCACACGCTGGCCGACGGCTCGCCGGTGCCGACGCTCGCCGAGGCGCTGGACGAGCTCGGCGACGCGCCGGTGATGGTCGAGATCAAGAACATGGCGCGCGGCGCCGGGCTGGTCGAGCCGCCGACCGCCGAGGTGCTCGACGCGCACCTGCGTCGCGACGGTGCGCGGGCGTACGTGGCGTCGTTCCACCCCGGCTCGCTGCGCTGGTTCCGCCGCCACCGGCCGGCCGTGATGCGTGCCCAGACCGCGTCGGCGGCGTGGGACCCCCAGCTGCCGAGGGTGGTCGGGCACGCGTTGGCATGGACAGCGCTCAACGGTCGCAGCCTGCCGCACCTGCTGAGCTACGACGTCGCCGGGCTGCACCACCCGGCCGTGCGTCGCTGGCGTGCGCGAGGCGGCGTGGTGCTGACCTGGACGGTGCGCACCCCGCAGCTGCTGGACGCGGCCACCGGCGCCGCGGACAACATCATCTTCGAGGGGTTCGGCGCGGTCCCCTCCTGGCCAGCGTCGGGCCGACCACCGACCGGCTGAGGGCGAGACCCACGACCCGTTGCGCGCAGATGTGTCGCATGCGACACATCTGGGCGCCGCCGGGCGTTGTGTGCGCGGGAAGGTCGCATGCGACACATCTGCGTGCTCGTAGGCTGACGGCTTCCCATCCCGAGCACCCCCCAGGAGCCGCCGTGGACACCTCCAAGAGCGCCGCGCTGTTCGAGCGCGCCCAGCGCGTCATCCCCGGCGGCGTGAACTCGCCCGTGCGGGCGTTCGGCTCGGTCGGCGGCACGCCGCGCTTCATCACCAACGCGAACGGGCCCTGGATCGAGGACGCCGACGGCAACCGCTACGTCGACCTCGTCAACTCGTGGGGACCGCTGCCGCTGGGGCACGTGCACGCGCCGGTGTTCGCCGCCGCCGTGCGCGCGATGGGCAAGGGCAGCAGCTTCGGCGCGCCCACGGAGGCCGAGATCACGATGGCCGAGACCATCGTCGCGGCCGTGCCGTCCATCGAGAAGGTCCGTCTGGTGTCGTCCGGCACCGAGGCCGCGATGTCGGCGATCCGGCTCGCCCGCGGCGCGACCGGCCGCACGAAGCTGCTGAAGTTCGCGGGGCACTACCACGGCCACTCCGACTCGCTGCTGGTCGCGGCGGGCAGCGGCGTCGCGACGCTCGGCATCCCGGGCACGCCGGGCGTGACCCCGGGCACGGCCCAGGACACGATCATCGTCACGTGGAACGACCGCGCGGGCGTCGAGGCGGCCATCGCCGAGCACGGCGCCGAGCTCGCGCTCATCGCGTGCGAGCCGGTGCCGGCCAACATGAACCTCGTCCCGCCGGCCGAGGGCTTCCTGCAGTTCCTGCGC
Organism: Nitriliruptoraceae bacterium; assembly: GCA_041579655.1. Classification (GTDB taxonomy): domain Bacteria; phylum Actinomycetota; class Nitriliruptoria; order Nitriliruptorales; family Nitriliruptoraceae; genus JBFGFG01. The sequence continues at coordinate 8,699 of JBFGFG010000017.1, read as the reverse complement.
GACGCCGCCGACAGCTGCGGCGCGCTGCTGCTGTTCGACGAGGTCATCACCGGCTTCCGGCTCGCCCGCGGTGGCGCGCAGGAGATGCACGGCGTGACCCCGGACCTCACCGCGCTCGGCAAGGCGATCGGCGGCGGGTTCCCGATCGCGGCGTTCGGTGGCAAGGCCGAGGTGATGGACCAGCTCGCACCGAACGGGCCGGTCTACCAAGCCGGGACGCTGTCGGGGAACCCGGTCGCGGTGGCGGCCGGGCTCGCGCAGCTCCAGGAGCTCACGCCCGAGGTGTACGCGTGGCTCGACACCGCGGCTGACGCGCTGACGCAGATCTTCACCGACGCGTTCGCCGAGGCCGGCGTCGACGACGCGCTGGTGGTCCGGCACGGGACCCTGCTGGGCATCATGTTCGGCCTCGACGCCGAGCCGACGGAGTTCAGCGCTGTGCAGGCCGCCGACCACGCGCGCTACGGCCGCTTCTTCCACGCCATGCTCGACCACGGCGTCTACCTCGCCCCCAGCGGCTACGAGGTGGTGTTCCCGTCGGTCGCGCTGGACGCCGGCAGCATGGAGACCATCGCGCTCGCCGCGAAGGCTGCCGCACGGGTCGTGGCATGAGCCCGCGGGCGGCGCTGCTGGGCGGCGTGCTCGCCGCCGCGCTGCTGCTCAGCGCGTGCAGCACGCAGAGCGCTGGCGAGTACAACCCGGGCACGGGGCTGGGGCCGCTGCCGAGCTTCGAGCTCGCGACGCTGGAGGACCCCGACGTCACCGTCAGCAGCGACAGCTGGGTCGGGATGCCGACGGTCATCAACTTCTGGGCGACCTGGTGCGAGTTCTGCATCGAGGAGATGCCGGCGCTGCAGGAGGCCAGCGAGACGCTGGCCGGACGCGTGCGCTTCGTGGGCATCGACCGGCAGGATCCTCGGGAGGACGCGTTGGCGTTCCTCGCCGAGACCGGCGTCACCTACGAGCAGCTGGCCAGCCCTGCCGGGGAGCCGTACACCCAGCTCGGCTCCCGAGGCATGCCTACGACGCTGTTCGTGGACGCGGACGGCGTCGTTGCGTACCGCCACACCGGTCCGCTGACCGCCGAGCTGGTGCTCGAGCTCGCCGCCACCCACCTCGGCGTCGAGGGCTGAGCGGAGGCTGACCCGAGCTCCTCCGGGGGCTCCGGCAACGTGGCCGCAGACCGCTGGCCGGACGGCCCCCGACCAGAAGGGTTGCCCCCCGTTTGATGGGGCCTCGTCGCGGTTGGTACCGTCCGCCCCCAGCGCGCTCCACAGCGCGCGGACGACATCACGGTGCTGCGGAGTACCCGGCCTTTCCCGGGTTCCCTCCTGCGGCTCCGTCGTTCATGCACCCCCGGTTCCAGGCGAGGACGAGACGTGATCGCGACCGTGACTCCGAGCGAGTGGTTCGGCGGCATCCCGGAGTGGTTCGGCGCGTTCTTCCGCGCGCTCCCGGACGCTGGCCAGGCGCTCTACCGCTTCGGTGACCCCAGCGGTCTCGGACAGGGCTGGTGGGGCATCGTCATCCTGCTGATCTGGGGTGTGCTGCTGACAGCGCTGCCCCTGATCGTGGCGAAGCGCACGTACGGCAAGCACGAGTGGGTCTCGGCCACGATGGGCGTCATGGCCGGTCTCTCGGTCGCGTGGTGGGTGTTCGGGATCCTGCCGTCCGCGTGGATCTACTACCTCGACTCCTCGCAGGAGGTGCTCGAGGGCACGATCATCCCGGCCTCGATCGGCTACACGCTCCAGAACCCGTTCCTGTGGTTCCCCGAGGGCTACCGGTTCGGTCTGAACACCTTCACGAACAACTTCTACCTCGTGGTCCGCGACACCGTCGTGGTCATCGAGCACCTCGCAGGCTTCATCTTCACGTTCTGGGCCGCAAAGAAGATCCAGGAGAAGTACCCGAAGGGCCTCGTCGAGGGCGAGGTCAAGTCGGACCCCGGCGGCTACCGCTGATCCGCTGACGCGGCCACGCCGCGTCGCCACGCACCACCACACACGTCACACCCGCACGAGCGCAACGAGAGGAGGCACACGATGGGCAAGACAGACAAGGGCGAGCACCCGCTGATGTTCGACGAGTACGTCGTCAAGCAGGTCGACGCCAACTGGCTCCAGGAGCGTGTCAAGCCGAAGCGTCACATCGGTCTCACGGCCGAGCTGTGCATCATGTGCCGCGCGTGTGAGGACGTCTGCCCCTGGGAGTGCATCTACATGATGTCCCCGGACATCATCCAGGGCTCCGACAACCCCAACGTCAAGACCCTGGCCGAGCAGTCGGCCGCCGTGTTCATCATCGACGACGCTGAGTGCACCCGCTGCGCCATCTGCGTCGAGCGCTGCCCGTCCGACGCCCTGTGGCTCGGACGTACAGACGGCGCTGCCTGACAACCCGCTTCGACCCGTCCGCCGGGTCGTCCACCTCCAGCACACACCGAGGACGCATCGTGGCCGAGCGCCCATCCCTCAAGGACTCCGTCCAAGACAACGTGATGTGGAAGTCGATCTTCCGCCCGGGGTCCATCTACCGCAAGGGCTACCGCGACACCTCGCGTGACCGCGCCCTCGCGTCGATGAACAACGTCCTGTACCACCTGCACCCGGTGAAGGTGAAGCGGCACGGGCTGAAGCTGACCTACACCTACTGCCTCGGTGGACTCAGCTTCTTCATGTTCGTCCTGCTGACGATCACGGGCATCTTCCTGATGTTCTTCTACCGCCCGGCCGCTGGCTCGGGTGCGGAGCTCGCCTACCTCGACATGCGGTCCATCCAGGCCGACGTCGCGTTCGGCAACCTGGTGCGCAACGCGCACCGGTGGGGTGCTCACCTGATGGTGTTCACCGTGTTCCTGCACATGGCCCGCGTGTTCTACCACGGCGCCCACAAGCCGCCGCGCGAGTTCAACTGGGTCGTCGGCGTGCTGCTGCTGATGTTCACGCTGCTGCTGTCCTTCACGGGCTACCTGCTGCCGTGGGACCAGCTGGCCGTCTGGGCCGTCACCGTCGGTACCGAGATGATGGGCTTCACCCCCGTCTTCGGCAAGCAGGTGCAGTTCGTCCTGCTCGGTGGCGTCGAGATCGGCCCGCCGACGCTGCTGCGTTGGTACACGCTCCACGTCCTGTTCCTGCCGTTCGTCACGGTCGTCTTCCTCGCGGTGCACTTCTGGCGCATCCGCAAGGACGGCGGCATCTCCGGCCCGCTCTGATCCGCCCGACGCCAGCGGTGCCCTGACGGGTGCCACCAGCTCCACACGAGGACGACACCATGTCCGACGAGGTACAGGTCGACCAGGCCACCTTCGATCGACTGATCGCGGCAGGCACGAGCGAGCGCGTGGCGCGAGCGAAGGCCAAGGCTGCCTACGTGCGCGCCAACAAGGTCGCCTCCGGCGAGGAGATCGGTCCGTACACGACCGAGGCGTGGGCCGAGAAGCAGGCCGCGTTCAAGGAGCGCTTCGGCGCCAGCGGTGGTGGCGGCACGGCCGTCGCCGTCGCCGAGTCGGGCGGTCGTCTGACGCCAGAGGAGCGCGCGGCTCGCGTCGCCGCCTCGCTGGGTCAGAACCAGGAGCCGGAGTCCGTCGGTGTCCCGGTCGCGGAGCGTCAGACGCACCGCATGCTGGCGCTGATCCCGCCGTCCGGCATCCAGCAGGTCCAGTCCAAGCAGCAGGACAAGGTCTACACCTGGCCGCACCTGCTCATCGTCGAGTTCGTGGCCGTGCTGGCCTCGACCGCGCTGGTGCTGGTCGTGTCGTTCTTCATCGACGCCACGTTCCGCGAGCTCGCGAACCCGAACGTCACGCCGAACCCCTCCAAGGCGCCGTGGTACTTCCTCGGTCTCCAGGAGCTGCTGCGGTACTTCCACCCGATGATCGCCGGTGTGACCATCCCGGGCGTCGGCCTGATCATCCTCGGTGCCGCGCCGTACATCGACAAGAACCCGTCGGTGAAGCCTGAGAACCGCAAGTTCGCCAACATGGCGATGACCTGGTTCCTCACCATGTGGACGCTGTTCACCTTCGCGGGCTCGTTCTTCCGCGGCCCTGGCTTCAACTGGGTCTGGCCGTGGGTCGACGGTCTGTTCTTCGAGCTCTGACGCCCAGACCCCAGATCTGACACCACTTTCCGGACCGGCGAACAGCCGGACCCGCGACGGACCGCACGGTCCACACCAAGGAGGCCGAGATGGCAGCCACCGAGAGCAGCGAGACCAAGCGTCGCGCGCCCAAGATCGAGCCGATCGAGCGCCGCACCTTCCTGCGCAACGCGCTGGGCGGCGCGATGGGCCTGTCGGTCGCCGGTGGCGGCGTCGGCTTCATCGGCATGCTGTGGCCGTCGCTCGGCGGCGCCTTCGGTGCCGACATCAAGCTGCCGGACTCGGCAGCGTCGATCCACGCCGGGATCCTGTCGCAGAAGGCTCCGTACGAGTACCCCGCCGGCCGCATGTACGTCGTGGCGTGGGACCCGTCCCTGCCGGGCGCGATGGAGGCCTACGGCGACGACCACACGGTGCTCAGCGACACGACCGGCCTGATGGCGCTGTACCAGAAGTGCGTCCACCTGGGCTGCCGGGTGCCGTGGTGCCAGAGCTCGCAGTGGTACGAGTGCCCGTGCCACGGCTCGAAGTACAACAAGTGGGGCGAGTGGATGGGTGGCCCGGCCCCCCGTGGGCTCGACCGCTTCCCGTCGTCGGTCGACGCCGACGGCAACCTGATCGTCCGTACCGGCACGATCATCACTGGTCCCGCCCGTACCGCCCGCGTGCTGCAGCAGCAGCCCGAGGGTCCCAACTGCGTCAGCCTGTGATGCCGACGGGGCTCCGTCCCCGTCCCCGTGGTGCGCAAGCACCGCAGCCGTCCCCACGAGGAACAACGCGATGAACCTGCTCCTGCTGGCCACCGAGGCCACCGGCGAGGCGACCGAGGCCGTCGAGGCCGCGACGCCCGGCGCCGGCCTGGCCGTCTGGCTGGGCATCGGCCTGCTCGTCCTGTTCGCGATCGCCTTCTTGGTGGTCGGACCGGGCAAGACCAACGGTCCCAAGACGCGCGGCGACATCCCGCTCGCCATGCGCCCGTACCACTCCGACGAGGAGCTTGAGACCACCGGTCTCGAGCGCGCCATGTCGTGGGCCGTCGCGCTGGCGCTGTTCATCGCCGTGTTCATCCCGCTGTACTGGATCGTCGAGTCGGACCGCATCGAGCAGAAGAAGGACGAGTTCTACAACGAGGACGTCGAGCTCGGCCGCGCGCTGTTCGCCGCGAACTGCACCACCTGCCACGGCGTCAACGCCGAGGGTGGCACCGCACCGCACCCGGACCCCAACGTCGACGCCGCGTGGCCCGCGCCCCGGCTGAACAACATCGCCGCGCGTTACTCCGAGTCCAACGTCGTCAACGACGTCGAGGGGTTCATCTACCAGACCCTCGACCAGGGTCGACCGGGCACCCCGATGCCGGCGTGGGGCTCGCGCTACGCGGGACCGATGAACGACCAGGAGCTGGAGGTCATCACGACCTACCTGCTCGCCATCCAGACGGGCGAGCTCGACGCTCCCGACGCGCAGGCCTTCGTCGGCAAGTCCGGCGAGGAGCTCTACCAGAACAACTGCGCGCGCTGCCACGGCGTTGACGCCAACGGTCGCGTGGGCCCGAACCTGCGCGTCGTGTTCGACCAGTTCGGCGCGAACAACGGCCAGGACGCTGCCGCCCGCGCCGAGAACCAGCGCCAGGCCCGCGAGGGCGTGCGCTACATCCTCAACAACGGCCTGTACGTGCCCACCGGCGCGATCATGCCGTCGTTCACCAACGACCTCACCCCCGAGGCCATCGACACGCTCCTCGACTACCTGGCCTCGATCCAGGTGACCGTCGAGGAGGCAGGCCTGACGGCGCTGATCGGACAGCAGGGCCTCGTGCCCGACCAGTCCGCACCGGCTGAGGCCGACACCGACTCCAGCGAGGGCTGATCATGAGCTTCACCGACCTGCTGGTCCTCGCGACCGAGGGCGTCGAGGGTGTCTCCCCCGACCACCTCGCATCCAAGGTCGCGGTTCCGATCGCGATCCTCATCTTCTGTGGCGCCGTGTTCATGCTGCTGTGGTCGAACTACGGCTGGCGCAAGGGCGCGCTGATCTACGGCGTGGCCGCGTTCGGTTTCTGCGGCGTCATCGGCGTGTTCTGGTGGTTCGGCGCGCCGGGTACCCCCGTCGCGACCGGTCTGCAGAACTTCCCCGGCCAGGCCGCCGACGAGTACCAGCCCAAGTGGTTCCCGTTCGAGGCAGGCTCGGACCGCGCCGGGGAGTTCAGCTTCTGGGAGAGCTACCAGGGCGTCGACGAGCCGGGTCAGTTCCAGACGGTCGCCGAGTTCACGGGCACGACCGACAACGAGGACCCGATGTTCTCGAACATCAGCGGTGACCTCGACTCTGTCTCGCAGCTGATGATCGAGCAGGCGATGCCGCGCTCGCCGTCCGGCGGTCTGCTGATCGGCGCCTCGCTGCGTGAGCAGCTGACCGAGGGCACGCCGCCCGCGGCCGAGGGCGAGCGCTTCGTCGACTGGGTCACCGAGGTGGCCGAGGACGAGAACGGCGACAAGGAGTACCGCGTCGCGGTCGACAACGGTCAGCGTGTCGCGGCGACCGACCTGGTGACCTACGCCGTGTACGAGGACGTCGAGACGGGCCTCGTCACCACGCGTGTGCCGGTGCTGACGCAGGAGTGGTTCGCGTTCAAGGACCCGGGCGCGCTGTGGCTGCCGTCGGCGATCTGGACGCTGGTGTCGTTCCTCGGCTTCGCGATCTGCCTGTTCGCGCTGGACCGCATCGAGCAGCGCGAGAAGCGTGAGGCCGTCGTGGTCGAGGAGGCCATGGACGTCCAGGTCCCCATCGCGCAGTGATCGCACTCCGACGCCCCGAGGGGCATCGCGTCCCCGCCCCGGTGCTCGTCGCCGGGGCGGTGGCGTGTGCCCTGCTGCTCGCGGCCTGCGGTCCCTCGACGCCGGTCGGCGAGATCATCCCTGGCGTGCGCGCCGGCGTGACGCTGCCGCTCCCCGAGGACCGCACCAGCGCCCCGCTCGACGTCGAGGTGCCGCTCGTCGGCAGCGACGACACCGTCAGCCTCGCCGACTACCGCGGCCAGGTGCTGGTGCTGAACTTCTGGGCCTCGTGGTGCGCGCCGTGCCGCGTCGAGCAGCCCGACCTCAACGAGGCCCAGGCCCGGCTCGCCGATCTTCCCGTGGCCTTCCTCGGCGTCAACATCGACGACACCGACCCCAACGCCCAGGCGCACGAGCGCGAGTTCGCGATGGAGTACCCGTCGGTGTTCGACCCGGACGTCTCGTTCGCGGCGCGCTTCGGCGCCGTCGGCCCCCGCTCCATCCCCACCACGATCCTGCTCGACGGCGATGGCCGCGTGGCCCTGAGGCTGTTCGGCATCACCGACACCCTCGAGGTGACGAAGGCCGCCCAGCGCCTCGCCGCCGAGCTCGACAGCGCCTGACCGACACATCCGCGCCGGTCCCTGCGCCGAGCCCTCGGAAGTGTCGCATCGGCCACATCCGCGCTGGCCCGGGCGGCGAGACCTCGGAAGTGTCGCATCCGCCACATCCGCCGGTCCGCGCCGAGACCTCGGAAGTGTCGCTACCGACACATTCGCGTCCGTTCCCCCCGCCGAGGCATGGGAGTGTCGCATGCGACACATCGGCGAGGCCCCGGGTGGCGAGGCCGGCGGTGGACGCACGCTCGCGCGGGACGCGGCACCATCGGTGCTGGCGCAGCGTTGGTTCCACGCCGCGACACACCCGCGAGCCCTACCCCACCGGAGCCGCCGTGCTCGAGTCCATCCCCACGCTGATCACCGACGCCAACCTGCTGCTCGCGGCCGGCGTCGCGTTCGTCGCTGGGCTCGTGTCGTTCGCCAGCCCGTGCGTGGTCCCGCTCGTGCCGGGCTACCTGTCGTTCATGACCGGGCTCTCCGGCGCGGACCTCGAGCAGGGCACGGTCGGTGTCCGCGGCAAGGTGCTGGCCGGCTCGCTGCTGTTCGTCGTCGGGTTCGGCGTCCCGTTCATGCTGCTCGGGGCGTTCGCAACTCAGGCGTTCATCGCGCTCCAGCAGAACATCGTCGCCCGCGTGGTGATGGGGCTGGTCGTGCTCACGCTCGGCGTGCTGATGGCCAGCGGAAAGCTGATGCGTGAGGCGCGGCTGATGGACCGCGCACCGAGCGGGGGCATCGCCACCGCGCCGCTGCTGGGCTTCGTGTTCGGCGTCGGCTGGACCCCGTGCGTCGGGCCCGCGCTGGCGGCGATCATCACGCTGTCGGCGACCGGCGGCGGAGGGGCGGCACGCGGCGGCCTGCTCGGCATGGTGTTCGCGCTCGGCATCGGCGTGCCGTTCGTCGTCATAGGCCTGCTGTTCAACCGCATGGCCTCCACGCTGGAGGTGCTCAAGCGCAACGCCCGCGGGCTGCAGATCGCGGGCGGGGTGATGCTCTCGCTGGTCGGCATCGCGATCGCGACCGGCCTGTGGGACGCGTTCATCGTGTGGCTGCGGCCGTTCACGACCGGGTTCGAGGTCATCATCTAGGCGTTTTGCGGGTCGGTGGCCGCGGCGCGTGGCGACGACCACGTGCGTTCCTCGGGCCCTTTGGGGCCCTGCGGTACGAGGGGGCGTCGGGTCTGTGACGCTCCGACGACCACGTG
>JBFGFG010000016.1:0-16270 GCA_041579655.1 Nitriliruptoraceae bacterium | reverse complement strand
GCTCGCTGCGCGGGACAGCGCTCGCTGCGTGGGACAGCGCTCGCTGCGTGGGACAGCGTCAGGCGATGAGCTCCGCGATGGGTTCGCCGGCCAGCAGCCGCTCGAGCGCGGACTCGTCGAGGATCGGGACGCCGAGCGACTCTGCCTTGTCGCGCTTGCCGCCGCCGCCCTCCCCCGCGATCAGCGCCGTGGTCTTGCCGCTGACGCCGCCCGCGACCTTCGCCCCGAGCGCCTCGAGCTCGACCTTGATGGCTGGACGACCGCCACGCTCGAAGCTGCCGGTCAGCACGAAGCTGGCGCCAGCGAGGGGTAGGTCCGCCACCGCAGCGGGCTCGGGCAGGTCGGTGTCGGTCCGCACGCCCAGCGCGGCGAGCGTGCGCGCGAGCTCGGCGTTCTTCGGCGTGTCGAACCATGCGCGCACGGCCAGCGCGATCTTCTCACCGATGCCGTCGATCGCAGCGATCTCCTCGGGCGTCGCGTTCATCACACCCTCGAGCGTGCGCAGGTTCCGCGCCAGCTTCTTGGTGACGGACGGCCCGAGGTGGCGGATGTTGAGCGCGACCAGCAGCCGTTCGAGCGGCTGCTGACGCGCCTTCTCGATGCCGTCCAGCAGGTTGTCGACGGACGTCTCGCCCCAGCCCTCCATCGCGAGCAGCGTGTCGCGGTGGTCCGGCAGCCGGAACACGTCGGCGAGGTTCTCGAGCAGCCCCTCCTCGCGCAGCAGCGCCACGGTCTTGTGCCCCAGACCCTCGATGTCCAGCGCACCCCGGCCGGCCATGTGGGTCAGCGACTCGAAGATGCGGTTCGGGCAGTCGACGTTCTCGCACAGGTGGTGCGCCTCACCCTCCGGCCGCACCAGCGGCTCGCCGCAGGAAGGGCAGTTGGCAGGCATGTGCCACACCTCCGCGCCCGCGGGTCGCTTCGCCAGCACCGGGCCCACGACCTCGGGGATGACGTCGCCCGCGCGGCGGACCATGACGGTGTCGCCGACGCGCACGTCCTTGGCGTGGACCTGGATCTCGTTGTGCAGCGTGGCGTTCGTTATCGAGACACCGCCCACCACGACCGGCTCGAGCACCGCGAACGGCGTGGTCTTGCCGGTGCGCCCGACGTTGATCTCGATCGCCTTCAGCAGCGTCGGCTTCTCGACCGGCGGCATCTTGTAGGCGATGGCCCAGCGCGGGGCCCGGGCGGTGAAGCCCAGACGACGGCGCTGGTCGAGGTCGTCGACCTTCACCACGACGCCGTCGATCTCGAAGCCGAGGTCGTAGCGCTCGGCGGTGAAGCGCTCGATGAGCGCCCAGGCCTCGTCCACGGTGTCCACGACCTGCGTCTGCTCGGGCACCGGCAGGCCCGCGTCGCGCACCCAGGCGAGGTAGTCGGACGACGTCGGGAACGACGCGCCCTCCATGACGCCCACGCCGTGGACCCACACCTTGAACGGCCGCTCGGCGACCTTGTCGGGGTCCTTCTGCCGCAGGCCGCCGGACGCGGCGTTGCGCGGGTTCATGAACGCGGCCTCGCCACGCTCGATGCGCTGGCGGTTCATCTCCTCGAAGTCCGCGACGGGGTAGTACACCTCGCCACGGATCTCGACCAGGGCGGGTGGGTCGTCCACCGCGAGGCGCAGCGGCACGGTGTCGAGGGTGAGGATCTGCGCCGTGACGTCCTCCCCGGTCACGCCGTCCCCGCGGGTCGCGCCGGTCATGAGCACGCCGTCGCGGTAGACGAGGTTGATCGCGACGCCATCGATCTTGAGCTCGCACACGAAGCGCACGACCTCGTCCTCGCCGAGCCCACGCCGCACGCGCGCCGCCCACTCGACGAACTCGTCACGGTCGAACGCGTTGTCCAGCGACAGCATCGGCTCGGGGTGCGTGAACGGCGGGAACGCGCCGGAGGGTGCCGAGCCGACGTTCTGGGTCGGCGAGTCCTGCGTCACCAGCGACGGGTGGGCGGCCTCGAGCGCCTCGAGCTCGCGGAACAGCGCGTCGTACTCGGCGTCCGTCATCGGCGGCGCCTGCAGCACGTCGTAGCGGTACCGCGCGTCGCGCACCACCCGCGCCAGCTCGTCGTGGCGCGCCCGCGCCTCGCCCAGGTCGCGCGGGAGGTCGGCGGGGGCGTCAGGCCTGTCGGTCACGTGCAGCGCTCCGGGTCGTGTGGTGCGCCGCGCAGCCTACGAGCGCCGCGCGACGGTGTGCGGCGCCGGACGCGGGTCGCTGCTGCTCGGTGGGTTCGCCAGCACACCAGCTAGCTGAGGTGACACCCGACGGTGTGGGCCATCGCGTCGCAGACCTCGGGCCACCGCGCCGGATCGAGCTGACCCGCTCGCGCCAGCAGCCGCGAGACCGGGACCAGCTGGGTGCTGTCGAGGCTCGCGACGGAGCCATCCGCCACGCCCTCCGGCGTCCCGAGCTCCACCTCGGTCGGGATGTCGCGAACCTGAGAGGTGATCGGCGCGACCAGGACGCGTACGAGGTGCGGTGCGACCGTCCCGCGCGTCAGGATGACGACGGGCCGCACCTTGTCCATGTCAGCCCACCAGACCTGGCCGTGTGACAGCCCCTTCACGCGTCGTACGCCGCGCGGCGCTCCGCGGCGAGGCGGGCAACCTCCGCCGGCACCTCACCGTCGTAGGGCAGGTCCGGACCGGGCGGCGCCGTCCACGCCAGCTCCGGGTCGTCCTCGTACGGGGCTGCCGTGATCGCAGCGACCTCGCGCTCGGCGTCGAGGCGCCGCAGCAGCAGGACGAGCGCCCGGTCGATGAGCTCGCTGTCGGGACCGCCGAACAGCCGCCTCGCGCGGGCGAGGCGGTCACCGTCGACCGTGGTGGAGATCCGAGTTCGTGCCATGCCATGACTGTGCCACGACCATGCCACGAGCGCCAGCTCCTCCTCCACAACCCCATGCATCCGCGCTGCTGCGGAGGCGCGGGCGTCAGGTGCCGCAGAACGTCCGGTGGTTCGCCGCGAACGCCTCGGTCGCCGGCTCGGCGTAGCGCTCGGCGTCCGGTCGCCAGACGAACGGGTGCGTCACGACCTCCAGCAGCGCCTCGAACGGGGCGAGGTCGCCGTCCGTCGCGGCAGCCAGCGCCTCCTCGACCCGGTGGTTGCGCGGGATGTACAGCGGGTTCACCGCGTCCATCGCGTCGGCCACGACGACCGGATCACGTCCCTCGACCGCGAGCCGGGCGTGCCAATCGGCCAGCCACGCCTGCACGGGCTCGACGGTTGCCAGCGCGCCGAGCGGCGCGTCGTCGCCCCGCAGGCTCGCCGACAGGGCGCGGAACACGCTGGTGAAGTCGGCGCGAGCGGCGTGCATCCAGTCCAGCAGCTGATCGCCGAGCTTGCCGTCGCCATCGACCTCAGTGACCAGGCCGAGCTTCGCGCGCGTCCAGGCGACCCAGTGGCGGCGGTAGCGACCGGGGAACGACCGCAGCACCTCGGTGGCCGCGGCGGCTCCGACCTCGGTGTCGTCGTCGAACAGCGGCAGCATCGACTCGGCCAGGCGCACCAGGTTCCAGTGCGCGATGGACGGCTGGTTGCCGTACGCGTATCGACCGCCGTGGTCGATCGAGGAGAACACGGTGTCGGGGTCGACGCGGTCCATGAAGGCGCACGGGCCGTAGTCGATGCTCTCACCCGAGATCGTCATGTTGTCGGTGTTCATCACACCGTGGATGAAGCCCAGCAGCATCCAGCGCGCGACGAGCGCCGCCTGCACCTCGGCGACGTGCTCGAGCAGTGCGAGGAACCGGCCCGCTCCTCGCGCGGCGAGCTCAGGCGCGTGGAGCGCGATCGCGTGGTCGGCGAGACGCTCGACCAGACCGGCCTCGTCGTGCTGCTGCTCGAGCAGCGCGGCGTGCTGGAACGTGCCCACGCGCAGGTGGCTGCTGGCCGTGCGGGCGAGCACGCCCCCTGCGACGGGGCCGTCCTCGCGCATCACGTGCTCGCCGGTGGCGACCACCGCCAGGGCCCGGGTGGTGGGCACGCCCAGCGCGTGCATCGCCTCGGCCATCAGCAGCTCGCGGAGCATCGCCGGCAGCGTCGCACGGCCGTCGCCACCGCGCGCGAACGGGGTTCGACCCGAGCCCTTCAGGTGCACGTCGTGACGGCTGCCGTCCGGCGCGGTCACCGCACCCAGCAGCAGCGCGCGGCCGTCCCCGAGCCGCGGCGAGAAACCGCCGAACTGGTGCCCGGCGTACGCCATCGCCACGGTCGTGGCCCCTGCCGGCACCGCGTTCCCGGCCAGCACGGCCACACCGTCGGCCGACGCCAGCGCTGCGGCGTCGAGGCCGAGCTCGGCAGCCAGCCCCACGTTGAGGTGGGCCATCGAGGGCGCGGCCACGGGCGCAGGCGCCCACGGGACATGCAGCTGCGGCAGATCGGTGGCGTAGCGGTCGTCCAGCACCAGACCGCTGCCGTCGACCGTGCGCGGCTCCGTCACGTCGTCTCCGTCGTCTCGTCCACGGCCAGCGTACGACGGGGGGGTGCGGCCCCGCGGCCGCGCCATCGGACAGCGGCCAGCGGACAGCGGCCACCTCAGCCCGCGGGTGGGGCGACCAGCTCACCGCCCTCGACCCGCAGCTGCTCGAGCAACGCCACGAGCCCCGCAGGCGCCGACAGCGCCGGGACGTGGCCGGCGTCGAGCTCGTGCGGCGCCAGCCCGAGTCGGTCCGCCGCGACCCTGCGCTGCATCGACGGCGGGAAGAACCGGTCCCTCTCCCCGATCACCACGGCGGTGGGCACCGCTGGCCAGCGACGGGCAGGCCACGGTTCGAACACGGGGGTCGCGACCTGCAGGCGGCGATGCCTGGCAGCCTCCGGACGCAGCACATGCGGGATGTCGTCGGTGACCAGCTGGGCGTCGTCGGACGGCAAGGCACGTCCGTCCCCGGCAGCCATCGTCGCCTGCGCATCGGCCATGCCCACAGCGTCCCACCAGTCGGCGGCCCGCTCCCCCGGGGCAGGAACCATCGCGCACAGCAGCACGAGCAGCTGCACCAGCTCGTGCCGACCGTGGCAGGCCAGCGGCGCCGTGACGCCCGCGAAGGACTGCGCGACGACCACCACGCCTGCCGAACCGGGCGCTACCGGTCGCTCGATGGCGGCGGCGATGACATCCACGGAGGCTGTGAGCCCGGCGCCCTCGACGTCGCACGGCAGCTGCACCGCCACCACCTCGTGACCGGCGGCCTCCAGCAGCGGCGTGACGAGGTGCCACTCCCACGGCGAGCCACCGGCGCCGTGCACCAGCACGTACCGCGTCGGGCCCCGCCGCTCCTCGGTCATCGTCACGACCCTAGCCCTGGTCCCCCAGCACTGGTCCGCACGGCCGATCGGCCGCGGGCGTCACGGTCCCACCGCGTCGACGGACGCCGGGAAGCCAGGCCCGGCACAATGTGACGGAGAGTCCGTCATGTCCCCCGCCCTCGTGCCGACGGGGTTCATACTCCCCTGAACCAGCCGTTGGGATGACCGTGGACGCGATCTGGCTCGGCCGCCTCGCAACGCTGCTTGCGAGCGACGAAATCACGACGATGCTCGACAGCCTGCGCGCCCTGCTCGGCGAGGACGCGCGCATCGCCGCCTGGCGTCCGACCGGCGGCGGCTGGACCCACGGCTGGGGCGACGAGCTGCCGCTCCCCGAGCCCGCCCCGACGGCGCCGACCCAGCGGCGCGAGGGCAGTCGTGCTGTGGTGCACGTCGGTGACGACGCCACCGTCGCCCGGCTGCTGGTGGTGGACGCTCCGTCGCTCGAGTCCGACACCCTCGACGCGGTCGCCTCGATGCTCGGCGTCGCGGTGGGCCGGATCGTCGAGCGGCGTGCGGCGATGGCCGCCCGCCAGCGGCTGGCCGACAACGAGCGGATCGGCAAGCTCGGGTCCTACGACTGGCACGTCCCCACGGACACCAACCGCTGGTCGGACCAGCTGTTCCGTATCTACGGTGAGGACCCGCAGTCGTTCAACGCCAGCTACGAACGCTTCATGGCGTTCATCCACCCGGACGACCGCGAGAAGGTCGCCGGCATCCATCAGGAGGCGTTCGCCACGGGCGAGCCGTACGAGATGGAGGAGCGCATCGTGCTCGCGGACGGCACCGAGCGGCTGCTGTGGTCCAACGGCGAGGTCATCCCGGGCACCGACGGCAGCCCCGACCGGTTCATCGGCATCTGTCGCGACGTCACCGACGAGCGAGCAGCCGAGCGAGATGCAGAGGCAGCCGAGGGCCTGCGCCAGCGTGCCCACGACGCCGAGATCCGCCGCCGCGCCGCGCTGGAGATGAACGACGTCGTCGTGCAGGGCCTCACGGCCGTCACCTGGTCGCTCGACATCGGCGCTGCTGAGGTGGCCCGCGAGCTGCTCGACCAAACCCTCGGCGATGCCCGCCACATGATGGACGACCTGCTGGTCGGCCCTGACGGACGCGCCCCCGAGGCGGGCGAGCTGCGACGCACGCACGCGCCGACGGCGAACGTCGCCACCGAGCAGCTGCGTGACCACGAGTCGTCGTCCGCCGAGCCTGCGTCGGGCGAGCGGGCGCGCCGCGTGGTGCTGGCGGACGATGCCCCGGACGTGCGGCTGCTGCTGCGGATCCAGCTCGAGCGGATGGGTCTCGAGGTCGTCGGCGAGGCCGTCAACGGGCTCGAGGCCGTCGAGCTGGTCGAGGCGCACTCGCCGGACGTCGTGCTGCTGGACCTGTCGATGCCGCTGATGGACGGGCTCGAGGCGACACGGACGATCCGTGCCGCCCATCCCGACATGCGCATCGTGATCGTCAGCGGCTACGGCGCCGACTCGATGTCCGCGGCCGCGATGGAGGCCGGTGCCGACTCCTACGTCGAGAAGGGCTCCGGCCTCAGCAGCAAGCTGAGCATGGCGCTGGGGTTCGCCAACGTCTGATCGGACGTCCGCGCAGACCCGGGCGCGGACGTCAGGCGGTCGCGCCCTGGATGCCGGCAGCGACCATGACCAGCACCATCGAGGCCATGGCCACGAGCGCGACCATGCGGACCCACGACTTCTGTGACGGACGGGTCGGGCGCGACTGGCGTGTCATCGTTGTTGCCTCATCGACGGTGGTGACCCAACCGTACGCCGCTCAGGCGAGCCGCTCGAACACCGCAGCCAGCCCCTGGCCGCCACCGATGCACATCGTCTCCAGCCCGTAGCGCGCCTCGCGGCGGTCGAGCTCGTGCAGCATCGTGGCGAGGATGCGCATCCCCGTTGCGCCGATTGGGTGACCGAGGCTGATGCCGCTGCCGTTGGGGTTCAGCCGCTCGTCAGCTGCGTCGATGCCCCACTCGCTGAGCACGGCGAGCACCTGCGCGGCGAACGCCTCGTTCAGCTCGATGAGGTCGAGGTCGCCCATCGTGATCCCGGCGTGGCCGAGCGCGGCGGCGCTGGCCGGGACCGGGCCGATGCCCATGCGCGAGGGCTCGACCGCGCCGAGCCCCCAGCCGGCGAGCCTCGCGACGGGTCGCAGCCCCATCTCGGTGGCCGCCTCGGCCGTGGTCACGACGCAGACCGCGGCGCCGTCGTTCTGGCCGCTCGCGTTGCCAGCCGTGACCGTGGCGTCAGGGGCATCGCGGCCGAGCATCGGGCGCAGCTTCGCCAGCGACTCCATCGTCGTGCCGCGCCGCACGTGCTCGTCGGTGTCGTGCACGGTCTCGACCTTCTTGCGGTCGACGGTCGTGAGCGGGACGACCTCATCGACGAAGCGGCCCTCGTCGATCGCCGCGGCGGCGCGGCGGTGGGACTCGACGCTGAACGCGTCCTGCGCCTCGCGGGTGACGCCCTTCTCACGCCGCAGGTTCTCGGCGGTCTCGATCATGCCGCCCTCGACGGGGTGCAGCCTGCCGCCGGCCGTCACGCGCCCGCGGGCGAGCCGGTCGAGCAGCACCTGGTCTCCGTTGCCGCCCCAGCGCGTCAGCGCGTAGTGCTCGACCTGGCTCATCGACTCGGCGCCGCCGGCCACCACGACGTCCATGACGCCGGTCTGCACGCGCATCGCGGCGTCGATCACGGCCTGCAGCCCGCTGCCGCAGCGGCGGTCGACCTGCAGCCCGGGCACGCTCACCGGCCACCCTGCGTCCAGCGCCGCCTGCCGACCGATCGCCGGGTGCTCACCGGACGGGTAGCCGTTGCCGAGCACCACGTCCTGCACGCGCTCGGGGTCGAGGCCCCGCTCCACCAGCCCGCGCAGCACGTGCGCCGCGAGCTCCACGGCGGGCACGTCCTTGAACATCCCGCCGAAGCGGCCCACGGCGGTGCGGATGGGCAGGCAGATGACGGCGTCGCGCACGGTGACAGCTCCCGGTGTGGTCCGGCCCGGAGCCTACGACGACCAGCCCCCAACGCAGGTCGATGGTCCGAAGCCGGCCGTGGTGCGGACGTCGGACCATCCCGCGCCGGACGGTGCTGCGAGGTGGTCCGATGTCCGCAGACGTGCGGACTTCGGACCATCCCCGGGCTCAGCGGTGTGCGCCGCGGGGCGTGGGCTCAGAGCACCGGCAGGAGGGGGCGTTCGGCAGCGGCGATGCGGCCACCGCCGAGCAGCACCTCGTCGCTGGCGTCGTACACCGCGCAGGACTGGCCGACCGCCACGCCGTGGAACGGCTCCTCGACGGTCACGCGCACGACGCCGTCGGACGCCACCTCGACGCGACCGAGGTGCGTGGCGCCGTGGGCGCGGACCTGCACCTGCACCGCGCCCGCCGGGACGCCATCGGACTGCCAGATCACGTCCTCGAGCTGCATCCAGCGGGTCGCGAGCGCGGCCCGCGGGCCGACCACGACGCGCTGGGCCTCCGGCTGGACGTCCACGACGAAGCGCGGCTCGTGGTGGCGCAGGCCCAGCCCGCGCCGCTGGCCGACGGTGAAGCGCCACGCACCGTCGTGCTCGCCGAGCACCGTGCCGTCGAGGTCCACGACCTGCCCCGGTGCGGCCGGCAGCGAGCCGGCGAGGTAGCCCGCGGTGTCCCCGTCGGGGATGAAGCAGACGTCGTACGAGTCGGGCTTCGAGGCGACGCGCAGGTCGCGGGCTGCGGCGTGCTCCCGGACCTCGTCCTTGGTCAGCTCGCCGACGGGCGTGCGCAGCATCGCGAGGTCGTCCGGCCCGTGCACGTGCAGCACGTAGGACTGGTCCTTCGCACGGTCCACGGCGCGGCGCAGCGTCGGCCGACCCTCGGGGTCCAGCCCGATGCGCGCGTGGTGGCCGGTCGCGAGCGCCTCGAACCCCAGCGAGCGGGCCCGCGTCAGCACCGCCCCGATCTTCACGTGGGCGTTGCAGGCGACGCACGGGTTCGGCGTCGTGCCGGCCGCGTAGCCGGCGGCGAACGGGTCCTGCACCTCCCGGCGGAACACGTCCCGCAGGTCCCAGACGTGGAACGGCACGCCGAGCACCTGCGCCGTGCGGCGGGCGTCCTGCGCGTCGTCGAGGCCGCAGCAGCCCTGCCCCGGGACGTCGCTGGCGACGTCCGCGAGCCGCAGGTGCACAGCCGTGACGTCGTGCCCGGCCTCGACCAGCAGCGCGGCGGCCACGGCCGAGTCGACCCCGCCCGACAGCGCGACGAGCACCCGGCTCACGAGCCGACGCCGGCCGTGTCCCGGGCCGTGAGGAAGCCACCGCCGGACGCGCGCAGCGCACCGACGACCTCGACCAGCCGTGCGGCCGCGTCGAACACCTCGTCGTCGGTGGTGGTGCGACCGACCGACAGCCGCAGCGTCGCGTCGGCGACGATCCCGTACGACTCCAGCACCGGGGACGGGCGCGACGAGCCCGTGGCGCACGCCGTGCCGGTGGACGCCATCACGCCGGCGGCGTCCAGCGCCGCCGCGAGCGACTCGCCGTCCACGCCGTCCAGCTGCAGGTGCAGGTGCGACGGCAGCCGCCACGGCGCGTCGAGCGCGGCCGAGAGGCGCACGCCGTCCAGACCTGCCAGGACCCGGCCGGCGAGCTCGCTCGTGAGCCGGCCGCACCGCGCGGCGTGGTCCTCGTGCTCCGCGACCGCGAGCTCCAGCGCGACGGCCAGCGCCGCAGCCAGCGCGGCGGGCTGGGTGCCGCTGCGCAGCCCCCGCTCCTGCCCCGGGCCGTCCAGCAGCGGCCGTACCGGAACGCCGCGCGGCAGCACCGCAGCACCGATCCCGACGGGGGCCCCCAGCTTGTGCCCCGAGATCGCCAGCGAGCCCGTGCTCGAGACCGGTCCGGTCACCAACGCCTGCACGGCGTCGAGATGGCACGGCACGCCGCGCGCCGCGACGACCTCGGCGAGACCAAGCTCCTGCCGCACGCCGACCTCACCGTCAGCTGCGGTGACCGCGACCAGCGCCGTGTCGGCGCGCACGGCCGACAGCACGTCCTCAGCGGCGATCGGCGCCGTCCCGCGCGGCGCGACCCACGACAGCTCGGCCCCCTCGTTCGCCGCCAGCCAGCGGGCCGCGTCGGCGACCGCCGGGTGCTCGACACCCGAGACGACCAGATGACGTCGGCCCTGCTCGGCCGCCGCGCGGTACACCCCGACGACGGCGAGCTGGTCGGCCTCGGTGCCGCCCGAGGCGAACACGACCTCGTGCGGCGAGCGACCGAGCGCGTCCGCGACGCGCTCGCGCGACTCCTCGAGCACGGTGCGAGCGGAGCGACCGCCGGCGTGGCCGGCGGCAGGGTTCCCACCGACGCGAGCCTGAGCGTCGAGGAACGCGACGGTTGCCTCGGGACGCGGGGGCGCCGAGGCTGCATGGTCGAGGTTGATGGTCGTCATAGCTGCCAAGGGTGCCGGACGCAGCCCGCACCGCGCGACGCCAACCCCCCGTTCGTGACCAAAGTCAGCCATGACGTGGTGTCGTCACGGGCCGGAGTTCGTCCACGTCGGGCGCCACACGTACCGTCCACAGCTCCGTGACCCGACGACGCAGGAGCCGACCGGATGCCGATCGAGGACGTCATCGGGGGCCAGACCTGGCCGCCGCGCCCCGTGCGCGTGATCCCGCTGGACATCGATGCCGGGTCGGTGGCCGGGCATCGCCTGTGGGTCCGCAGCGTCGAGTGCTGGGGCGGCTGGATGGACGTGCGGGTCGCCCGCGTCGACGAGGAGGGGCAGCGGCCGCGCCCCCGCCGCCTGCCCCCGCCCGACGCGTGGCAGGCGTGGCTCGACGACCAGCCGCTGACGGTCGCCGACGCCGTGGGCCGCGGCGACCGGCGCTTCTCCGACGGCGAGGTGCGGCTGCGGCCCGGTCTGCCCGCAGCCGGCGGCACGCTCACGCTGCACGCCGAGCTGCTCCCCGGCGAGCTGCTGCGCGTGGTGTGCGTGCTGCCGCCAGCCGACGCAGGCTGAGCACCCGCGGCCAGCTGCCTCAGCGTGCGTCCGCGAACGGTGTGCCCTCGACGGCGACGACCCCGCTGATGGCGCTCGCGTCGGCCTTGAGCCGCACGGCACCGGGCGCGATGCCGGTCGCGCGGCGCAGCCGTGCGGCGATCCGGCGGGCGTCGTCCTCACCGAGCGAGCCGCCGAGCTCGAGCGCGTAGCTGTCCTGTTCGCCCTTGCGGAACAGCTCCACGCGCCAGGCCGACAGACCGGCTGCGTCGAGCTCGACGGCGACGGTGCGCAGGTCGAGCGTGGCGATGCCGGCGCGCCGTTGCAGCTCGGGCTGCCAGCGACCCGGCGCGATCGCGCCCACGAGCCGCGGGACGGTGCGGTGGCACGCCGGGCACTCGGTGGTGACCAGACTCTCGACCTCGACACCGGTCCGGTAGCGCAGCAGCGTCGTGCCGGACCAGCCGAGGGACGTCAGCGTGAGGTCGCCGAGCCTGTCCGTGGGCGCGCCGGAGACCGGGTCGAGCAGCTCGAGCAGCTCGAGGTCAGGCATGGTGTGCAGGCCCGTCGTGCCCTGCTTGCACTCCGCCCAGACACCGCGGTGCACGTCCGGAGCCCAGATGCTGCGCACGGCGAGGTCGGGCTCGAGGGCACCGGCGCTGCGCCAGGCCTCCGCGATCGCGGCGCGATGGGAGTCGTCGACCGGCGGACCGACCAGCACCACCGTCACGACGCGTGACACGTCGGCGTCCTGCCGCTGCAGCTGCCGAGCCCACGAGATGGCGTCCTGCGGCGCGCAGGCGGCCGCCGTGGTCGGCATCAGCCCGAAGGCGTCCACGCAGTGCTCGAGCCCCTGCTCGTGCCCGCGCGGGTGCAGCGCCAGCATGGAGCTGCCCATCGCCAGCGCGTGCACCGACCAGAACTCGGCCGTGGGGCCAGCCGGGACGGCGGAGACGAGGTAGTCGTGGTCGCCGAGCCCGAGCAGCTGCGCGGCGCGCGCCCCGACCCGGTGCTGGCGGTCGATGTCGGCGCGGCTGGACGCGATCGCGAGCTCGTCAGCGACACCGGCGCGCGTGACGTGCACCGGCTTGAACTCCTGCAGCAGCAGCTCGCGCTTGCCCTCGCGCTGGTCTCCAGAGATGGAGCGTGCGATCCGCAGCAGCAGCGACGCGGAGGCGACGGCCTTGACCTGGCTCTCGGTGGGACGCTGCACCAGCCGGGTGCCACCCACGGCCGACACGTCGGCCTGCGTGCTGGGCGGTACCCGCAGGAGATCGTCGCGCGTGACGAGCTCGTCGGCGCGCAGCCCGAGCGACTCGATCACGTCCTGCCAGTGCGGCGAGAACGTGACGGCACCCGGCAGCCAGTCCGCCAGCGCGAGCTCCTCGACACGTGCCTGCTCCACGAGGCTGCGGCGGTCCCACGCTGACGTCACGGTCGTGTCCAAAGGGGCTGAGGGCGGGCACACGGTCGGGCGGAGCGTAGGCCCCCCACATGCATGACGCCCCGACCGCGAAGGTCGGGGCGTCACACGCGAACGTCCGAGGACCGCAGGGCGAAGCCCGATGGACCGGAGGCAGTCGCCGAGGCCCCAAGGGCCGACGGCGACGGTCAGCCCTTGCGGGCCTTGATCTCCTCGATCAGCTTCGGCACGACCTTGTAGAGGTCGCCCACGACACCGAAGTCGGCGATCGAGAAGATCGGCGCCTCGGCGTCCTTGTTGATGACCACGATGTTCTGCGAGGTCTGCATGCCAGCGCGGTGCTGGATGGCGCCCGAGATGCCGTTGGCGACGTACAGCGACGGCGCGACGGTGCGACCCGTCTGACCGATCTGGGCACGGTGCGGGTACCAGCCGGCGTCGGTCGCGGCGCGCGAGGCACCGACACCGGCGCCGAGCGCGTCCGCGAGCTGCTCCATGAGCTCGAAGCCCGACTCCTCGCCGAGGCCACGACCACCGGAGACGACGATGGCCGCCTCACCGATGTCGGGGCGGTCGCCGCCGGCGACCTTCTCGACCGACTCCACGACCGACGCCTTGGCGCCGTCGGAGAGCTCGACCTCGAACTCCTCGAGCTCAGCCTCGTCGCCGTCCTCGGCCGCCTGGTACGCGTTGGCCGCGATGCCGAAGAACGGCACCTTGCCCTCCGCGACGCGCGACGTGGTGATCAGGTCACCACCGAAGACCTCCTTGGTGGCGACGATGTGGTCGCCCTCCACGGAGAGGCCGGTGACGTCGGTGATGACGCCGCCGTCCAGACGGATCGCGAGGCGGGCCGCGACGTCCTTGGTGTGGTTGGACGAGACGAAGAAGATCGCCGCGACGTCGCGGTCGGCGTGCAGCTGCTGCAGCGCCTCGACCTTCGGCATCGTGACGAAGCCGTCGGCCTCGTCGGAGTCCCACCACATCAGCGTGTCGGCGCCGGCAGCACCGACGGCCTCGACGGCGTCGTCGCCGTCCTCGCCGAGCCACACCGCGGTGACCTCGGCACCGAGGTCGCCCGCGACGCTGCGCGCGGCGGTGACGGTCTGCAGCGCGACCTTGCGCGGCTCACCGTCGGAGTGGTCGATCAGAACCAGGATCTCACTCATGTGTCTGTTCCTTCTACAAGTTGCAAGCGGGGAAGATCTGAGATCGAGGGGCTGGCCCCTCGAGCAATCAGATGAACTTCTTCTCCTGGAGCCAGTCGGCGAGCTTCGCGGCCGTGGCGCCGTCACCCTCGTCCTCGACGATGGTCCCGGCCTCCTTCGGCGGACGCGGCGTGAACTCGTACATCGTCGCGGCGGCGGCGCCGGAGCCCACCTCGTCCGGGGAGACGCCGAGGTCGGCGAGGCCCTTGACGTCGAGCGGCTTGGACTTCGCGGCCATGATCCCCTTGAACGTGGGGTAGCGCGGGTCGTTGATGGCCTCCACCACGCTGATCACGGCGGGGAGCTTGGAGGTGACGACGTCCCAGCCCTCCTCGTGCTCGCGGTGCACGGTGACGGTGTCGCCGTCGACCTCGAGCTTGCGCGCGTAGGTCAGCGACGGGATGCCGAGCAGCTCAGCGACGGCGGCCGGCACCAGGCAGGTGCGCGCGTCGGTGGACTGGTTGCCGAAGATGACGAGGTCGAACTCCTCACCCTCCAGCGCCTTGGCGATCACGCGGGCGGTGCCGAGCGCGTCGGAGCCGGCGATCTGGTCGTCGGTGATCTGCAGCGCCGAGTCGAGGCCGTAGGACAGCGCCTTGCGCACGATCGGCTGCGCGTTCTCCGGGCCCATGAGCAGCACCTTGACCTCGGCGCCGTTGGACTCCTTGAGCCGGACGGCCTCCTCGATGGCGAACTCGTTCACCGGGCAGAGGACGGCCTCACCGGCGTCGCGGTCGACAGTCTTGTCGTTGGGGTCCAGCTGCTTGTCGCCGGCGGTGTCCGGGACGCGCTTGACGGGGACGATGACCTTCACGGGTGGGAGCCTTCCTCGTGGGGCGTCGAGCCAGGACCGCTGTCGGGTCCGTTGCTCGGGGGCGCGCCGCACGACGCCTGAGGCGACGCGCAGCGGCTCCATTAGATTTGGAGCGGTCACTCAAAGTCAAATCCCACAACGTGTCCGAGCGGCCCGCTGGCACCCGTGCGGACCCGCCGCACGAGCCGG
This sequence comes from Nitriliruptoraceae bacterium, assembly GCA_041579655.1. Classification (GTDB taxonomy): domain Bacteria; phylum Actinomycetota; class Nitriliruptoria; order Nitriliruptorales; family Nitriliruptoraceae; genus JBFGFG01. The sequence goes on along the minus strand of JBFGFG010000016.1, from coordinate 1,323 downwards.
CCCGACATCGCGCGCTGAACGGTTCGCCGATGCTCGACGCCTCCGGCTTGGCGGCGCCGGCGCGGACCGGGCAGGCTCGTGCTCCCGCCGAACCGGAGCCCGCCATGGCCGTGACCCGCATCGACCAGATCGCCATCGCCGTCGAGGACCTCGACGCCGCGCTCGAGTACTGGGAGTCCGCGTTCGGGCTGGTGCCCGAGTACCGCGAGCTCGTCGAGAGCGACGGGGTCGAGGAGGCGATGCTCAACGTCGGCGGCGTGTACATCCAGCTGCTGCAGGCCACCCGCGAGGACTCCCCGATCGCGAAGTACCTCGCCAAGAACGGCCCCGGGCTGCACCACCTCGGCTTCGGTGTCTCGGACATCAACGAGACGCTCGGGCACCTGCGCGAGCAGGACGTGCGGCTGATCGACGAGGAGCCCCGTCGCGGCGGCGGCGGCCACACCGTGGCGTTCGTGCACCCCAAGGGCACGGCTGCCGGCGGCGGCATCCTCGTCGAGCTCGTGGACGACGCCGACCACGACGAGCACTGAGCCAGCAGCACCCCGCACGACGGCCGCTCTGGCCGGTCGCGTGACGCAGCCGCGGGGACGGGGCTACCGTCACCACCGCGATGTGGAGGTGTCCCCGTGGCGATGTTCGACCGGGTCAAGGCGTGGTTCAAGGGCGAGGCGCCACGTCGTCGTGCGCCCTCACCGTCCACGGCCGCCGCCTCGAAGGTCTCCACCAAGGAGATCGAGGGCTTCCTCGACAGCCACGTCGGCGTCGAGGCGTTCATCGAGCCCAAGACGGCGATCTACTCCACGACGCTGCTGCTGGTCGCGGCCGACGGCGAGTACCTGCGCCGTCCCGTCAAGGACCGCGCCCAGGCGTCGAAGGTGTGCGAGGACCGTGGCGTGCCGCTGTACGACGCGGCCAAGGTCGGCTACCCCAAGCGGATGCGCGACCACGACCAGGGGATCAAGGCCGACACCGTCGACCTCTCCGACCTGCCGCCGTGGCCCGGCGACGACGCGGACCCGCGCGCCTGAGCGTCCTGCCGGCCGGCAGCGTGCGCGCGTAGCCTCAGCGGTCCTGCCCGCCGTGAGGACGCCCATGACCACGCCCGCCATCCCTGCCGCCATCCCTGCGGCGATGTACGCCGCGCGCCTGCACGCCCTGCCGGTCGACGGCGGCATGCCTGACGTGCGCATCGAGGAGGTCGACGTCCCGACCCCGGGACCCGGCGAGGTGCTGGTCAAGGTGCTGGCCTGCGGCGTCTGCGCCAGCGACCTGCACGTGGTGATGGGCGTGACGCCGTCGGGCGCGCTCCCCCAGACGCTC
>JBFGFG010000015.1:0-16530 GCA_041579655.1 Nitriliruptoraceae bacterium | reverse complement strand
GGCGCCCGAAGCTGGGGAACCTCGGCAGCGAAGCGGGACAAACAGACAAATGGGACTTGTGTCACTGTGATGTTGGTCGCCCCCCGCACGCAGCCCGGACACACGACGACGCCCCGCCTGGGAGGTGGCGGGGCGTCGTCGGTCTCGCGGTCGATCAGAACGCGGACTCGGACAGCTTCATCAGGGCGCCGTCCTCGGCGGCCGCGAGCTCGCGGCGCTGGCGCGCCTTGGGCAGCACGGCCTGGGCCCAGTACGCCGCGACGGCGCGCTTGCCCTCGTAGAACGCGGTGTCGCCGTTGGCGTTGCCGCCGTCGAGCGCCTCCTGGGCGACCTTCGCCTGGCGCAGCAGCAGCCAACCGATGATCAGCTCGGAGATCGAGTTCAGCAGCGCCACCGAGTGCAGCCCGACCTTGTAGAGCTCAGACGCCTTCTCGGGGTCCTGCATGGCCGACATCACGTGCTGCGAGTGGACGCCGAGGTGACCCTGCACATCCTCCAGCGCCTGGCTCAGCGCCTTGCGCTCGTTGGTGAGGTACTCGGGTCCCTCGGTGATGACCTCGCTGATCTGACCGACGTACCACATGAGGGTCTGGCCCATGTCCTTGGCGATCTTGCGGAAGAACAGGTCCAGCGACTGGATCGCGGTCGTGCCCTCGTAGAGGGTGTCGATCTTGGCGTCGCGGATGTACTGCTCGATCGGGTAGTCCTTGGTGAAGCCGGACCCACCGAACACCTGCAGCGACGCGCTGCCGAGCAGCTCGTACGCCTTCTCGGAGCAGTAGCCCTTCACGAGCGGCAGCAGCAGGTCCTCACGCTTCGCCCACTCGGCGATCTCGTCCTGGTCGCCGGACGCGACGGCCTTGGCCTTCTGGTCCTGCGCCTTGCCGGCGAGCAGCACCAGGGCGCGCATGCCCTCGGCGTGGGCCTTCTGCTCCATGAGCAGACGACGCACGTCCGGGTGGTTGATGATCGTGACCTTCGGCGCGGTCGGGTCGCCGCCGGCCGTCATGTCCGGACCCTGCTCGCGGATCTTCGCGTACTCGAGCGAGTTCAGGTAGCCGGTGGAGAGGGTGGCCATCGCCTTGGTGCCGACGGTCATGCGTGCGTACTCGATGACGCGGAACATCTGGGAGATGCCGGCGCCGCGGTGGTCCGCCTCGCCGACGAGGTAGCCGACGCACGGACGGTCAGCGTCGCCGCCCATCGTGAGCTCGCAGGTCGCCGAGCCCTTGATACCCATCTTCTTCTCGATGTTGGACACCTTGACGCCGTTGCGCTCGCCCAGCGAGCCGTCAGCGTTGACCAGGAACTTCGGGACGATGTACAGGCGCAGGCCCTTGGTGCCGGGCTCGCCGCCCTCGGGGCGCGCCAGCACCATGTGCACCGTGTTGGGGTGCGTCTGGGCGTCGGCCGAGGTGATGAAGCGCTTGACGCCCTCGATGTGCCACACGGACCCGATGTCGTCCGGGCCGTTCTCCTCGACCTTCACGGCCGAGGTCGTGCCAGCACCGACGTCGGAGCCGGCGTCCGGCTCGGTCAGCACCATCGTGCCGCCCCAGCGCTCGTTCACCATCGGCTTGGCGAAGCGCTCGATCTGGCCGGGCGTGCCGACCTCGTCGAGGATCATCGACATCAGGGCGCCGATGGGCCACAGCATCGCGGTGGCGTGGCCACCGAGCAGCATCTCGGCCGTCGCCCAGCGGATGGTGGGGGGTGCACCGAAGCCGCCCAGCGAGGTCGGCAGCGGCAGCGTGTGCCAGCCGGCGTCGTAGAACTCGACGAGCGCCTCGTGGAGCTCCTCGGGGATCGTGATGTCCCCGGTCTCCTTGTCGAGCTGCAGCGGCGTGCGGTCCGCCGGCACGAACGAGCTGGCCCACTTCGACTCGCGCGAGAACCGGTCGACCTCCTTGAGGATCATCCGGGCGGTCTCGGCATCCATCGCGTCGAACGGGGCCTGGCCGAGGTCCTTGTCGGTGTTCAGCACCTCGAAGAGGTTGAACTCGATGTCGCGGAGGTTGCTCTTGTAGTGGCTCACGGCGGTCCTCGGTCTGTCGGGAGCGGGTGGCCTTGGGAGCGCGGCCACCGCGCGAGAGTTTGAGTGGACGGTACGACTTGGAGTAACCGTTCCACATTGGAGCGTACGCTACAACTCCACGTCCGCACCACATCCCGTGCGCACGCCAACGACCCCAGCGTTGAGGACCCCATGGCCCGGTACCGCGTCGGCATCGAGACACGTGAGCGGATCCTCGAGGCAACTCGGGAGCTGCTGGCGGACCAGAACGCGACCGACGTCACGCTCAAGGCGATCACCGATCGCGCGGGCGTCGGCGCAGGCAGCTTCTACAACCTGTTCGCGTCGAAGGACGCGGCCGTGCTCGAGGTCGTGCGGCAGGCCATCGAGGCGGTGGACCCGGACCCGTCCGGTCTCGGGCGCGAGCGAGTCGAGGACCTCGTCGACGCGCTGGTGGCGTTCTTCGTCGACCCGCGCACGGCCGTGGCTGCTCGGATCTACCTCCAGCTCGCCGTGGCCGGGGCGCTGCAGGACGAGTCGATGGCCGGTCGAGCGCGGCGTCACCACCAGGCTCGGGTGCGCCGCTTCGCCGCCGCGTTCGAGCGCGAGCATCCGGCGCTCGACGCCCAGGGGGCGCGCGCCTGCGCCGAGCGGCTGCTGGCGTCCATCATGGGTGCGTGCATGGTGTGGCTGCTCGACCCGGCGGTGGACCTGCGGGCCCAGACGTTGGAGATGACGGCGGCGTTGCGTCCTGGGCATCCCTGAGCGGTAGCCTCCGCGCCCCCCGTGAAGACCGCTCTTGAGAGGACCCGATGAGCCCGGGCATCGCCCTGCTGCTCGTCGCCGTGCTCATCGTGGCCAACGGCCTGTTCGTCGCGTTCGAGTTCGGTCTCGTCGCCGCCCGGCAGGGTGTGTTGGAGGAGGCCGCGGCTGGCGGTGACCGCAAGGCCGTCGCCGCGGTGAAGCAGCTCGGGCAGCTCTCGTTCGTGCTGTCGTCGGCGCAGTTCGGGATCACCGCCACCTCGCTGGTCGTCGGCTTCCTCGCCGAGGACGCGCTCGGCGACGCGGTGGTCAGGCCGCTGCTGCGGCTCGTCGGCGCTGGTGATGCTGCGGCCACCGGCGTCGCGGTCGCGATCGCGTTCGTCATCTCCACCGTGCTGCAGATGTTGCTCGGGGAGCTCGCGCCGAAGAACCTCGCGCTGGCGAAGCCGGAGCGCACCGCGATCGCGCTGGCGCTGCCGATGCGCCTGTTCGGGGTGGTGCTCGGCCCCGTCATCCGGCTGTTCGACGCCGCTGCCGCGACGATCACGCGACGCGTGTTCAGCGTCGAGGTGGCCGACGAGCGCATGGGTGGCCACTCACCCGACGAGCTGACCCGGATCATCGCAGCGTCGCGTGAGGGCGGGGAGCTCACCGACGAGCAGGGGCAGATGCTCGCCCGCGCCGTCGCCCTCGGCGACCGCCGTGTGCACGAGGTGATGGTGCCGCGACCCCAGGTCGAGTTCCTCTCGGTCGAGGACACCATCGACGACCTGCGGGCTGCCGCGCGTCGCACCGGGCACTCGCGCTTCCCGCTGCGCACCCCCGACGAGGACGACGTCGTGGGCACCGTGCACATCAAGGACGTGCTGGCCGTCGCCCCGGCCGACCGCCCCACCACCAAGCTCGGGGCGATCGCCCAGCCGGCGATCGTGGTGCCGGAGTCGGAGCCGCTGCGACGCCTGCTCGGACGCCTGCGCTCCAGCAGCCGCACCTTCGCGCTGGTGATCGACGAGTACGGCGCGGTGGCGGGCATCGTGACCGTCGAGGACGTCGTCGAGGAGCTCGTCGGCGAGATCGAGGACGAGTTCGACAACGAGGTCGGCCCCGTGCAGCAGATCGCCGAGGGGCGCTGGCTCCTCGATGGCTCGGTGCGCATCGACACGGCGAGCGAGGCGCTCGGTTGGGACGTCCCCTCGGGGGACTACGAGACCATCGCCGGGTTCGTGATCGACCAGCTCGGCAGGATCCCGCGCACGGGCTCGACGGTGCAGATGGACGGATGGCAGGTCGTGGCGCAGCAGGTCGAGGGCGTGCGGCTCGTGCAGGTGCTCGTCATCCGTGACGAGCCGACGCCGGCCGGTGACGACGAACTGGTCGCGGACGACGTGGAGGCGGGCCGATGATGCTGCTCGCCGCCGCCGCCGACGAGATCCACATCGGTCTCGACCTACCCGCGCTGCTGTTCGGGGTGTTCCTCCTCGCGTCCAACGCGTTCTTCGTCGCAGCCGAGATCGCGCTGCTGGCCGCTCGTCGCGCGCGCATCGAGGATCTTGCGGAGGCGGGCGACAAGCGGGCCATCCGCGCCCTCAAGGCGCTGCAGGAGCTGTCGATCACCTTCAGCGGCGCGCAGCTGGGCATCACGATGTGCTCGCTCGGACTCGGCGCTGTGGCCGAGCCGGCGGTCGCCGGTCTGATCGCCAGCGGCCTCGAACCGCTCGGCCTCAGCGACGGGGCCCTGAGCGGCGTCTCGTTCGGCATCGCGCTGACCATCGTGGTGTTCCTCCACATGGTGCTCGGCGAGATGGTTCCCAAGAACCTGGCGCTGGCGGGAGCGGAGACGCTGGCGCTGCGGGTCGGCCGCGTGTTCGGTTGGTACGTCGCCCTGCTGCGCCCGCTGATCGTGCTGCTGAACACGATGGCGAACGGGCTGGTGCGCCTGACCGGCACGGAGCCGGTCGAGGAGATCGGCCTGGTGCACACGCCGGACGAGCTGCACTTCGCGCTGCGCGAGTCCCGTCGTCACGGCCAGCTCGCTGCCCCCGACGCCCGGGTGCTCACCGCTGCGCTGCGGCTGGCCGAGATCGACGCCGAGGGGGCGATGACCCCGCGCGTGGACCTCGTCACGGTGCCGTCACACGCCGACCCGGACACGATCCTGGCCGTCGCCGCGCGCACGGGCTTCACCCGTCTGCCCGTCACCGACAGCGATCTCGATCACGTGATCGGCATGGTCCACGTGAAGGACATCCTCATCGCCGAGGAGCACGAGCTGCGTGGGCGCACGGCGGTGGACCTCCTGCGCACGCTGTCGGCCGTGCCCGAATCGCGTGATCTCGAGACGTTGCTGCTGGGCATGCGCGAGCAGCGGGCCCACGTGGCGCTGGTGGTGGACGAGTACGGCGGCACAGCCGGCCTGCTGAGCCTCGAGGACGTGCTCGAGGAGTTGGTCGGCGAGATCGCCGACGAGTTCGATCTCGACGAGCGGTCCGAACGGTCGCCTGACGGTGCATGGGTCGTGCCGGGCACGTTCCGACGTGATGAGCTCGAGCGACTGACCGGGCTGGCGCTGCCGGACGGCGAGGCCGAGACCGTCTCCGGCGTGCTCACCGAGGAGCTGGGACGGCTGCTGCGGCGAGGCGACCTGCTGGAGCACGACGGGTGGCGTCTGCGTGTGCTGACGCTCGAGGGTCGACGTGCCGGGCAGGTCGAGATCGTGGCCCCGGTCGAGGACTGAGCCACCGGTACGCGGCCCAGATGGTGCGAAACGCGGGGTTTCGACGCGTCGTCTCGTTAACCTGACGGGGTGTTGTGCCATCGACTCGGGGGCCTCGTGGGGGACGCGCTGACGCTCGACGCTCTGCAGGCCGTCCTCTCGGACGCGCCGCGTGCCGTCGTGGTCGTCGGGCGCGACAGCACGATCCGCTTCTGGAACCCTGCGTGCGAGGCACTGCTCGGGTGGTCGGCGAAGGACGTGCTCGGTCGCCGCGACCCCAGCGTCGAGCCGGACCAGGTCGCGTCCCTCGAGACCCGGCTGGCGGCGCTGCTCGAGGATCCCAGCGGGCTCAAGCGCCGGGTGCTCCAGCGCCGGCGCCCCGACGGGTCGGCGGTGGGGATCGTCGTGGACGCGGTGTCGGTGGTGCAGCTCGAGGACGGTCCCGGGCTGACCGTGTGGGCGTCCCAGGCCGTCGAGATGGACACGCTGCTGGCGGCCCGCAACCTGCTGTCGCGCCGGCTGGTCACCGCGACCCGGGCAGAGGACGTCACTCCGGTCATCGTCGATGCGCTCGGTGAGCTGCTGGGCGCACCCTCCGGGCTGGTGCTGCGAGCGTGTCCCGACCGCCGGCACCTGCACGGGCTGTGGGGGCTCGGGATGGAGCAGGAGACCGCCGAGGCCGTGGAGCTGCCGGTGGGGGCGGGTGCGTGGGACGGGGCGATGGACGACGTGGTGGCCCGCGGCGAGCTGCAGCTCGCCGACGCCGTCGTGCCCGCGCTGTTCGTCCCGATGGGGCCGGCGGGCGGTGGCTGGGTGCTGGCCGTGCTGGAGCCTGGCCGGCGGGACACCACCTCGCTCGTGGACGACCTCGCGCGGGCGATCGCGGACGAGACGTACGTGGCGCTCCAGCGCGCGGAGCTGGTGAGCGACCTCGACGGGAAGATCGAGATCCTCGAGGCGACCGCGACGCTCGCGTCCTCGGTCGGGCTCGACCTCGCCGACGCGCTCAAGGCGGTGGCGACGCAGGCGGCGGCAGCGCTCTCGTGCGAGCGCTCGGCCGTCTACCTGGTCGAGGACGACGCCGTCGTGCTGGCCCACGTGCACGACAGCGGGACGGGGCCGGAGCCGTTGCGGATCACCTCCGACGGGCTGCGGCTGGCCGAGGAGGTCGTGCGCACCGAGGCGCTGGTGCTGCGGCAGGACGTGTCCGCCTGCGAGCTCGCCGACGGCCCCTGGCACGAGGACGCTGGGACCGTCGCCGTGCTCGGGTTGCCGCTAGTGGTGGGCGGGCGCGTCATCGGGGCGCTGCTCGTCGCCCACACCATCGCGCACCCGAGGGGCTTCACCTCGCTGTGCACGCAGGTCGGGGCTGCCGTGGCACAGCAGGCGGCCATCGCCGTGGAGCAGGCCCGTCTGTACGAGGTCGAGCGCGACACCGTGGTCCGCCTGCGCGAGCTCGATCGCCTCAAGGCCGACTGGATGGCAGGGCTCACCCACGACCTTCGGGCCCCCCTCACGGGGCTGCTCGGCTTCGTCGAGACGTTGCGACGCCTCACCGGTCAGGTCACGCCCGAGCAGCAGCGGGAGTTCCTCGAGATCATGGCCAGGCAGGCAGGGCAGCTCGTGGCGATCGTCGAGGACCTGCTGCTGAGCGCCAGGATCGACGCGGACGCGGTGGCGCGCCGGCGCGAGCTGATCCCCGTCGGCGAGCTGATCACCGGGGCCGCAGAGGGCTTCGACCACGAGCAGCAGCAGGCGATGACGGTCGAGGACAGGGCGCCCGGCGCCTCGGTCGTGGGCGACAGCCTCCACCTGCAGCGGGTGGTGCAGAACCTCATCAGCAACGCGTGGCGGCACGGCGCGACCGAGGCGCACGTCATAGCCACCCACCAGGGCGGGGACGTGGTGGTCACCGTCGACGACGACGGGCCGGGCATCCCCGTCGAGGACTGGGACCGTGTGTTCGACCGCTTCCAGCACGGCGACACGGCCGGGTCGACCGGCCTCGGCCTGTACGTCGCGCGCGGCATCGCCGAGGCGCACGGCGGGTCGCTGCAGCTCGTGGAACCGACCGCCGGCCGCGGGGCGCGGTTCGAGCTGCGGCTGCCGCACAGCCGTCGTCAGCGCGAGGACGACCTCGACGAGCGTGAGAGCACGGGCGCAGCACGGCCCAGCGAGGACCGCCGTCGCGCGGGCATCGTCGACCTCACGGTCTGACCGTCGCACCCACGCTCGCTAGGGTCCGCCCCCGACACCGGAGGTGGCCGTGGCTGAGGACAGCACGCTCGACGACGCCCGCTCGCGGGCGGCCGAGGCGATGCGTCGGTTCGGTCACGCACTGCACAGCCGTGAGGCGGACGTCGAGCTGCTCGAGCGCGTGGCGACGTCCGCGTCCGCCGCCGCAGACGCCCTTGACGCTGCGCCGCGTCGGGTCCGTGACCTCGAGGACCTGCGGCGTGGGATCTGGGGCGACCCGGTCGCCGACGGCGAGGACATGGACCACTTCCGTGACTGCTTCGTGTCCGGTCCGTGGAACCCGATGGGCATCGGCATCAGCGTGCGGCGCGAGGGTGACGAGGCGGTCGCGAGCGTGACCCTCGGCCCCGCGTACGAGGGGGCCCCGGGCCGCAGCCACGGGGGCATCGTGGCCGCGATCTTCGACGACGTGCTCGGGTGCATCCTGCGCTTCGTGGGCAAGCCGGCCTACACCGGCGAGCTGAAGGTCCGCTACCAGGCGCCGACCCCGATCGGGGTGCCGCTCACCTTCCGCGCCCGGCTCGAGCAGGTCGAGGGCCGCAAGATCGACGCGGTGTGCACGGCCTACTGCCACCCCATCGACGGCTCGGACCAGGTGCAGGTGGCCACGGCCACCGCCCGGTTCATCGCCATCGACAGCTACCTGGCGTGACGTGGACCGCCTCCTGATCGACGCCCACGCCCTCGCCGCTCGCTGGTGGGACGACGAGCACGGGCTGCTGATGGCACCGGCGGGTCGCCACGGGGCGACCACCGTCCCGGGCGGGACCGTGGGGCTGCTGGCCCCGACCGTGTGGTGGGCGTACGGGCTGCTGCGACGCGGGCAGCAGGGGGACGGCGAGCTCGCCTCCCGTGCGCTGCGCTCGGTCGCGGCGATGCAGTACGACGCGCCGGGCCGCGACTGGCACGGCAGCTGGCCGGCGACGTCGTTGGAGCCGCACCCGCAGCCCGGGGCCGTCGCGTTCGAGGACCACGATCCCAACCTGCGGGTGTTCGTCGCTGCGTCGATCGCGCTGGTGCTGCGCGACCACCCGCTGCCGGACGAGCTCGCCACGATGCTGCGCACGGCGGTCACCCGCGCCGTGCACGCCGAGCCGACCGGCCGGATCGACCCGAGCTGGACCAACGTCGCGGTGCAGCTCGCGTGGCTCGAGCTGGAGGCGGGGCGCTGGCTGGACGACGCAGGGCTGCTGCAGCGCGGTGGTGACCGCGCCAAGGCCATCGCGGCGGACACCCGTGCGCGTGGCCACGTCGCGGAGCACCTCAGCCCGACGTACACAGGGATGACGATGGTGGGGCTGTCGCTGTGGGCGGACCGGCCGCCGGTCCAGGGCATCGCGTCGCTCGGACACGCGCTGCGCGACGAGGTCTGGCACGACCTGCTGGCCGCGTGGCACCCGGGGCTGGCCACGCTGGTGCCGCCGTTCACCCGCGCGTTCGGGGTGGACCTGCGCGAGCACGTGGGCGCGACGGCCCCGTGGCTGGCATGGCTGGTGGACGGCGCCTGGCCGCTGCCGGAGCTGCACGGGCCGCAGCTGCACCAGGGGCACGACCTGCCGATCGCGTTCCTAGTCGACGGTCTCGCCGGCGCGGGGGAGGACGTGCTCTCGCTGGCGCCGATGGTGCGGGCACAGCCGGCCAGGCAGGGGTACTGGACGGACGAGGTCGGCCTGCGGCGCTGGTCCGGCTGGACGGGGCTCGACCTCGCCGTCGGCGCCGAGTCGTCCCAGGTCGACTGGGCCGGCTGGTGGCAGATGCCGACCGCGATGGCGATCTGGCGCGCGCCGGACGGCACCAACGCGTGGCTGCGCGTGCACCAGAGCGAGGGCTGCGTGGACGCGCACGTGCTGCGTGAGGACGACAGGGTGCTGCTGACCCAGCACGCCGAGGGTCACACGCTGCGGCTCGTGTTCGGAGGCGTGTGCCCGGATCGCGTGACGGCCGATGAGGTCGTCCACGGTGGACGCACGTGGCTGCTCGGCGACGTGACGGCCGTCGAGCGCCAGGAGGGTTCGCTGCTGCCCGACGGGCTCGCGGAGGTCGTGCTGGAGGTCGCGGGGCCGACGCTGACGCTGGAGACCACGGCACACCGAGGTGGCGGCTCGTGACCAGGTTCTCCCGCGCAGAGCTCGAGTCGTTCCGCGACGCGACGGTGCCGGACCTCGTCGGCGACGACGTGCGGCTGGTGCTGGTCGGGATCAACCCGGGGCTGTGGACCGCCGCGACCGGGACCCACTTCAGCTTCCCGAACAACCGGTTCTACCCGGCGCTGCACCTGGCCGGCATCACGGCCGAGCAGATCTCCTCCTCCGACGGCGCCACCGACGCGGACCGTGCCGGGCTGCGCGGCCTCGGCATCGCGATCACGAACATGGTCCCGCGCGCCACGGCCCGTGCGGACGAGCTGACGCGCGGGGAGCTGCGGGCGGGTGGCGAGCTGGTCGCCGCGAAGCTCGCGGCGTGGCAGCCGCGGGTGGTGGGCTTCGTCGGCATCACCGCGTACCGCGACGCGTACCGCCGGCGGAAGGCGGCCATGGGCCGACAGCCGAGCGAGGAGTGGATCGCGGGCGTCGAGACCTGGGCCCTGCCGAACCCGAGCGGGCTCAACGCGCACGAGAGCGTGGACTCGCTCGCTCGTGTCTACCGCGAGGTGGCGGAGGCAGCCGGTCTAGAGCTGGGCCCGCCGCGCTGGGGCGCGGCCGCCTGACCGATCCTCAGCCCTGACCGAGGATCGGCAGGCCGCCCGCGAACGGGTCCTTGTCGGTGCCGCGCACCCCGGACAGGCCGTCGGTCGGGGTCTCGACCGCTGGCAGCATGTCCACCGCGTGCTGCAGCGGGTGCAGGAACGGCATCGCCGTCGGGTCGAGCTCCTCGGCGGGCAGGAACTCGTCGAGCTCGCCGCCGTCCATCACCACCGCAGCGGTGAGGTGCGGGGCGTGCTTGCGCGCGCCGTACACCACGACCACGACCTCGCCGCCCTCGGCGAGCTCGGCCGACGACACGAAGCCCCAGCACGGGATCTTGCCCTCGACGAGCTCGTCCGCGGCGAGGTTGGCCAGCAGCTCGTGGCGGGCCTCGTCCTCGTCGGGGAAGGTCGGCAGCGCCAGCAGGCGGGTGCTCTCCTTGCCGGGCAGCACCACGTGGGGCCGCACCGGCTGCTCGCGCTGGGCGATGTCCGTCGCGGCCTCCTGGCACACGAAGCGGAGCTCCTCGAACTGCATGGCGCGGGTCCTGGGTTCATCGACGCGGGGTGGGCCCGACCGATGGGACCGCACCCGTCGACGGCGGGCAAACCGATGCCCCCGCGGCGCACGGCGACGGGGGCACGGTGATGACGGTGGGGTCAGTCCAGCGAGACGATCGTGTCGTCGTCGACCGCGAACTTGCCGTACGCGACGGTGAGGCCGCGGGCCGAGTCGCGTGCCGACGCGAGGTGGTCCTCGCTGCGGCGGTCCTGGCCACGACGCTCGAGACGGACCTCACGGATGGGCTCACCGGCCGACGCCGCGACGTCGTAGATCTCCTGCCCGATCAGCTCGTCACGGTCCAGCAGCGCGTCGCGCAGCGCGAACAGCACGTGGGTGTTGGCGGCCATCAGCGCCTGGGCGCGAGCCTTGGAGACCGCCAGCACGCGCTCGACCTCCGGACGGGTGTGGCTGTCTCGTAGCACCTTGCTCACGAGGTCGCCGCCGTCGAACATGCCGCCGTTGCCGGCCGCGAGCGAGACGAGCGAGCTGCCCATGCCGGCCGCGCCGACGAGGCGACACGCGATGTTGGTGGCGCTGGCGAGGTCTCCGGCGGGACCGGTCGAGGACTCGCCGAACATCAGCTCCTCGGCGACCATGCCGCCCATGGAGATGTCCATCATCGCCTCGAGCTCGGTGCGCGACTTGTTGTACTCCTCGTCCATGTCGCCGTGGGCGAGCAGCCCGAGCGAGCCGGCGCGCTTCACGATCGACAGCACCTCGAGGCGGCGCATGCCCGAGAGGTAGGCGATGGTCGCGTGGCCGGCCTCGTGGGTGGCCACCAGCGTGCGCTCGCGGTCGGTGTAGGGGACCGGGTTCTTCAGCCCGACCTCCTCGGTGAGCCGCGCCGCGGAGATGTCCTTCCACGACATCGCGTCGCGCCCGCCACGCAGCGCGTGGATGAGCGCCTCGTCCATCAGGTGCTCGATCATGACGGGCGTGTAGCCGAACGTCATCGCGGCGAGCTCGTCGCGCAGGGTGTCCGCGGTGAGCTCGGCCTCGTGGGACTTGCTGGACAGGAAGTGGTCGATCAGCGCGCGACGGTCCTCGCGAGCCGGCAGCTCGAACGCGAGCCGGCGGGCGAAGCGGCCCGGCCGAAGCAGCGCGGGGTCGAGCATGTCGGCGCGGTTGGTGGCCGCGATCAGCAGGATGTTGTTGTAGTCGGACGGGCGGCGCTCGATCTGTCGGTGCGCCGGCAGGAACTTGTTGATCGCGTCGACCATGCCGTTGTAGATCTTGTCGCCGGTGGGCGGGTCGTCGAAGGACTGCATCTGCACCAGCAGCTCGTTGACAACGCCGCCGGTGCCCTCGCTGACCCCCATCCGCTCGGTGCGGGTGGCGCTGCGACCGATCGCCATCGCGTCGACCTCGCCGAGCACCAGGGACGCCGGCGTCGAGTCCATGCCGCCGCGCCGGCCGGCGATCGCGTCGATCTCCTCGATGAAGCCGATCGCACCGCCCTCGGCGCGGGCGGCCTTGCGCAGCTCCTTGAAGTAGCTGCGGATCTTGCGCGCGGTGGCGCCGTAGAACATCGACTGGAACGACGTCGCCGAGACGAACAGGAACGGGACGCCGGCCTCCTGGGCCATCGCGCGCGCCATGTGCGTCTTGCCGGTGCCGGGTGGGCCCTCGAACATCAGGCCGCGGCGCGGCGTGCCGCCGAGCTGGTCCTTGTAGACCTTGTAACCGAGGAAGGTGTTGAGCGTGCGCAGCACCTCCTCCTTCACCGGCCCGATCCCGATGACGTCGTCGAAGCCGATCCCGATCTGCTCGGGGCGGTACTCCACGTGGGGGGAGCGGCCCGCCATCATCGGCATCGCGACGGCGATGCCGATCGCCACGACGATCACCAGCGGCAGCGCGTACAGCATCCAGTCGGGGCCGAAGCTCGGCAGCTGCAGCAGGTTGAGCGGTCGGTCCGTGAGGATCCGGAACCACAGGTACGCGGTCGGGATGCCGAGCAGCACCGCCAGCATCCGCAGCCGCCCGATGCGCTGGCGCTCCCGGCGCTGGCCCACGTCGGCCGTGCGTGCCTCGACGAGGTTGGCGCCCCCGATGGCTGCAGCTGCGGACTGGGAGAGCTCGGCCATGGGTCGTCCTCGGGAGGGTGGGCGCTATGGGTGGTTGCTTGACCACTCTTCGACGTCAATCATGCCATCTCCTACCGATGATGTCATCGCCGTTCGGACAGGCCCGTCGGCTGGCGTTCGCCGCGCACCACCGCGCGGTTTGCGGCACTCGTGTGGCCGCGCGGTCACGCCGCGCAGCGAGGCCGACCGCGCCCCGCGAGGATCGGCGTCCCTTGCTTCAGACGCTGGTGGTGGCGCCGAGGCTGGCGCTGGACACGGTGCGCGCGTACTTCGCCAGCACACCCCGGGTGTAGCGGGGCTCGAGCGGCACGAACGCCTCGCGCCGCAGCACGAGCTCAGCCTCGTCCACCAGCAGGTCGAGCGTGCGGTTCGGCACGTCGATGCGGATCCGGTCGTCCTCGGCGACGAGGCCGATGGGTCCGCCGAGCGCTGCCTCCGGCGCGATGTGGCCGATCGAGAAGCCGTGGGTCGCACCGCTGAAGCGGCCGTCGGTGAGCAGCGCGACGGTGTCGCCGAGGCCTGCCCCCTTCACGGCCGCGGTGGTGGCCAGCATCTCGCGCATGCCGGGGCCACCGACCGGGCCCTCCCAGCGGATCACGATGACGTCGCCGTCCACGATCTGGCCGGTGAGCACCGCCTGGAGCGCTGCCTGCTCGCCGTCGAACACGCGGGCGCGGCCCTCGAACACCATCTTGTCGCCGGGGATGCCGGCGATCTTCACCACGCAGCCGTCGGGGGCGAGCGAGCCCTTGAGGATCGCGAGACCGCCCTCGGCGTGGATCGGGTTGCTGACCGGGTGCACGACGGTGCCGTCGGGCGCCGGCGGGTCGATCTCGGCGAGGTTCTCGGCGACGGTCCTGCCGGTGACCGTCATGCAGTCGCCGTGCAGCAGCCCGGCGTCGAGCAGCTCCTTCATCACCATCGGCACGCCGCCGACCTTGTCGAGGTCGAGCATGTTGTAGGTGCCGCCCGGGGTCATGTCACCCAGGTGCGGGGTGCGCTTGGCGACCTCCTCGAACGCGTCGAGGTCGAAGTCGACGTCGCCCTCCCGCGCGATCGCGAGCATGTGCAGCGCGGCGTTGGTCGAGCCGCCGAGCGCCATCACCACCGCGGTGGCGTTCTCGAGCGCCTTGCGCGTCACGATGTCGCGGGCCGTGATGCCGAGGTTGAGCAGGTTCACGACCGCCTCGCCGGAGGCCTTCGCGAAGTCGTTGCGGGAGGGCTCCACCGCGGACGGGGAGGCGCTGCCGGGCAGCGCGAGCCCCATCGCCTCGATCGCCGAGGACATCGTGTTGGCAGTGAACATGCCGCCGCAGGAGCCCTCGGTCGGGCACGCCGCCTTCTCGATGGCCTCGAGCTCGGCGTCGTCGATGACGTCGCGGCCGCGGGCGCCGACGGCCTCGAACACGTGCTGGACGGTGATGTCCTTGCCGTCGTGATGGCCCGGCAGGATCGACCCGCCGTACAGGAACACCGTGGGGACGTCGAGGCGGACGGCGGCCATCACCATGCCGGGCAGCGACTTGTCGCAGCCGGCGAGGGTGACCATGCCGTCGAGGCGCTCGGCGTGCATCACGGTCTCGACCGAGTCCGCGATCACCTCACGGCTCACCAGCGAGGCGCGCATGCCCTCGTGGCCCATCGCGATGCCGTCCGACACCGCGATCGTGGTGAACTCCAGCGGGTAGCCACCGGCCTCGAGCACGCCGAGCTTGGACTGCTTCGCGAGCCGGTCCAGCGGCATGTTGCACGGCGTGACCTCGTTCCACGAGGACGCGATGCCGACCTGGGGCTTGGTGAAGTCCTCGGTGGTCATGCCGACGGCGCGCAGCATCGCGCGGGCGGGTGCGCGCTCGTAGCCGTCGGTGACGTCGCGGCTGCGGTGCTTCGGGTCGCTGATCGGCATGACGGGTCCGTGTTCGTGAGCGTGCCGTCAGGTGAGCACACCGCGAGCAGCGCTGCCAACCGCGCGGGCACCGCCGCGTACGGTCCGGCCGTCGCCGATCCGCGAGGACCGCATGTCCACCGAACACCGCTCCGAGCCGCGCGTCGAGGGCTACGACCTCGACCTGTCCGGGTTCGGCGGCGACGCGTCGCCGTTCGACAGCTGGCTGGGCGTGCGTTACGACCTGCTCTCGCCGGAACGGGTCGAGGCGCACATGGACGTGCGGCCAGACCACCACCAGCCGTACGGCATCGTGCACGGAGGTGTGCTGGCGTCGCTGGTGGAGGGCGTGGGCTCGATCGCCGGCTCGCTGCGGGCGATGGACGCGGGTCGCGTGGTGGTCGGCGTGCACAACGCCACCGACTTCCTGCGCGCCGTGACCAGCGGGCGGTTGGACGTGGTCGCCACACCGATCCACGTGGGCCGCACCCAGCAGCTGTGGCTCGTCGAGATCACCCGCGACGACGGCAAGCTCGCGGCCCGAGGACAGCTACGGCTCGCCGTGCTCGACGCGCCCCCCGGCGGCAGCTGACGCGCCGTTCCGGGGTTGTCGGCGGTCGCGGGCGCGTAAGGTCGTGGTACTGCGAGTCGGGAGCAGACGATGGTCACGGTCGGTGTCGACCTCGGCGGCACGAACGTCCAGGTCATGGTGCTCGGCGACGACGAGGAACGTCGTGGCTGGGCGAAGATGCGCACGCCCACGGGCGGTGACAAGCGGCAGATCATCGAGGTGATGGAGGCCGCCGTCCACGCCGCGCTCGGCGACGCCAGCGCGGGTCTGCAGGACGTCACCGGCATCGGCGTGGGCACACCCGGCGTCGTGATCGACGGGACGGTCGGCGGCGCGGCGAACGTGCCCGGCTGGCTGGACCGCTTCTCGCTGCGCGACGGCCTCGAGGCCCGCGTCGAGAGGCCGGTGCGCGTGGTGAACGACGTGACCGCCGCCGCAGCAGCGGAGCACCGGCACGGCGCCGGCAAGGGCTACGACAACATCTTCGTGGTGTTCGTCGGCACCGGGGTCGGTGGCGGTCTGGTGCTCAACGGCAAGCCGTACGAGGGCGCGGTCGGCGGGGCCGGCGAGTTCGGTCACACCGTGGTGAGCATCGGTGGCGCGGTGTGCCCGTGCGGCCGCCGCGGCTGCGTGGAGGCGTACGCCGGTCGCCGCGCGATGGAGCACGCGATCGAGCGGGCACGGGCTGCCGGGGAGCCGACGATCGTCCCGCAGCTGGTCGAGCAGGCGGGCAAGGGGCGCGTGACGTCCTCGATCATCCGCGACGCGCTGCGGCTCGGCGACCCGCTGACGGCGGACCTCGTGGACGGCGCCATCGGTGCGCTGGGCGCCGGCATCGCCTCGGCGGTGAACCTGCTCGACGTCGAGGCCGTGGTGATCGGCGGTGGGCTCGCGGACAAGCTGGGTCCGTCCTTCCTGCACCGGATCGAGGCGGCGATGCGGCCCAGCCTGTTCCTGGTGCCCGCACGCGTGCGGGTGCTGGCCGCGGCGCTCG